>NZ_MJGM01000015.1:121642-139292 GCF_001864905.1 Curtobacterium sp. MCBA15_007 | reverse complement strand
CCCCCCCCCCCCGGAATCCGTCTGTGGGCAGCTTCGCTCCGTGTCGTCGGAATCGCTTCCTTCGGTGTCGGGACGTCACGGGTGCGCGAGACGGCTCGCGTGACGAGGGGTTCGGGTGCATACTGGTGGTGTCTTCGGACCCGGTAGTGGGGCTTGCCGGACCCAACCTCGACAGTTGTCGACAACAGTCCCTATCTCAGCTGGTCGCGTTTCTGCGCGCCTGAGGTAGGGAGTGTCATGACAGCACCAATAGGTACCGGACCGGTCGTCGTCGGTGTCCTACCCGGCCTCGCGCCGGCGGTGATCGAGGTTGCGTCGTCCATCGCGCGGCGCTTCGGTACGACGCTGGTGTGCGTCAGCGTGGATGCGTCGCTCATCGATGCCGGTACGCGCTCGGACGGGTCGGTGATGGCGGAACCGATCGACCCTGACACCGCTGACACGACACCGCAGGGCTTGTCTGACAGTGACGAGGCGGCAGTACGTGCTGCCGCAACGACCTACGGCGTCGACGTCACGTTCGTTGCCGGTGTCGGGGATCCGAGCCGGGCATTGTCGCAGGTGGCCGAAGACCGCGACGCGGCGATGCTGGTCGTCGGGGCCAGGACGGGAGCGGGTCGAATCGCGGAGTTCTTCACGGGGTCGGTCGCGGCACGACTGACCCATCGACAGCACCGTTCAGTGCTCGTGGTGCCCGTTGATCCGGTCGGGTTCGATGCCCCGCTGCCGTGGGACACCCCGTGACCGGCCAGCTTGTTCTGCTCCGCCACGGACAGAGCACTGCGAACGATGCCGGCACCTTCACCGGCTTGCGAGACGTCGCGCTGACCGAACAGGGCACCGCCGAAGCGAATCGGGCTGGGTTGCTGCTCCTGCATGCGGGCATCCGACCGGACCTCGTGCTCACGTCGACGCTCGAGCGGGCGCTCCACACGGCGGAGCTCGTCACCGACGTCGTCGGACGTGATGCGCCGATCGAGTCGTCGTGGCGGTTGAACGAGCGGAACTACGGCGCACTCACCGGCATGTCCAAGCAGAGTACGCAAGCGGCGTTGGGGGCGGAGCAGTTCTTCGCTGTTCGCCGGACCCGCACGGGTCGGCCGCCACGCATGTCGATCCGCGCGTGGTTGGCGCTCCGGCGGACGCCGGCGCTTCGTGGACTGCCGTGGGCGGCAGTTCGTCGAACCGAGACACTGTCCGACGTCATCCTCCGGGTCCGACCCGTCCTGTCGGACCGAATCACCCCGGCACTCCGCGACGGGCAGACAGTGCTCGTCGACGCGCACGGCAACTCATTGCGGGCACTGTGTGCCTGCATGGACGGCCTGACCGACGGTGAGCTCGCGGACCTGAACCTCCCCACGGGCGAACCCCTGGTCTACCGGTTCGACGGCGACGGTGGGTTCTGTCCGCGGGGTGGGGAGTACCTGCATCCGGCAGCACGAGCAGCAGCGGCAGCGGTCGCTGCGGAAGGTGGAACATGACCTCCAGAACGGACACGGACCTGCCCGATGGGCAGCTCCCGCCCGACCCGGACATCGACGCCGATGACCCGGAACGTATCGCCAGGCCAGTGCATCTGCGGTGGCGGTACCTCGGTGTCGTCGCACTCGGCGGCGCCATCGGTACCGCCGCACGTGACGGACTCAGCACCGCGTTCCCCGCTCAGCACGGGGTGTCCTGGGCGATCTTCTGGATCAACATCGCCGGCGCGCTCCTACTCGGTGTGCTGCTGGAACACCTCGCGCATCGCGGACCTGACGAAGGGCGCCGCCGGGCACTGCGCCTGCTTCTGGGAACCGGTGTCCTCGGCGGGTTCACCACCTACAGCACCCTCGCGACCAGCACCGCGGTGTTGTTCCTCGCCGGCCGCGGGTTGTCCGGCACCGGGTACGGGCTCCTGACGGTCCTGGCCGGCGCGATCGCCACCGGGAGCGGCCTCGCGATCGCGGGCTTGGTCCGACCGAACGGAGCCACATCATGAGCGCCCTGGCATTCCTCAGCGTCGCTGTCGCTGGCGGCGTCGGCGCGGCCGCACGGTTCTTCGTGGATGGTGCGATCAACCGGGGTCGGCAGTTCCGGCTCCCGGTCGGGACGCTGACGATCAACATCACCGGCTCGTTCCTGCTGGGCTTGATCACCGGCGCCGCCGGTCACCTCGGCGCTACCCCCGTCGCGCTGCTCGGAACCGGGCTCATGGGTGGCTACACCACGTTCAGCACCGCCAGCTTCGAGACCGTCCGCCTCGCACGCACCGGCCGCACCACCGCGGCTGCCGTGAACGGGCTCGGGATGCTCGTCGTCTCCGTCGCCGCAGCCGCCGGGGGCGTCACCCTCGGCACCCTCACTTGACCATCCGACTGGGAGAAGAACAGCTCATGCACTTCGACATCACGATCGAGATCCCCCGCGGCAGCGGCAACAAGTACGAGGTCGACCACGCCACCGGACGGATCCGCCTGGACCGGGCGGTGTTCACCAGCATGGTGTTCCCGCAGGACTACGGCTCGATCGACGACACGCTCGGCGATGACGGCGACCCCCTCGACGCACTCGTGCTGCTGCCCCGGCCCACGTTCCCCGGCGTCGTCGTCGACGTCCGCCCGGTCGGGATGCTCCGCATGGTCGACGAGAACGGCGGCGATGACAAGATCCTCACCGTCCCCGCCGGAGACGTCCGCTTCGACCACGTCCAGGACATCTCCGACGTCGCCGAGCCGGTCTTGGCGGAGATCGAGCACTTCTTCGCCCACTACAAGGAGATCGAGCACGGCAAGCACGTCACCACCAGCGGGTGGGCGAACCGTGTCGACGCCGAAGCCATCATCCGCTCCGCACAGGAACGGTTCACCCCGCACCCCTGACCGGCACCCGCGCACCATCCAGTGCGCGCCCTGAACCGCCGTGGGGAGGCAACTGGCGCCCAGTGATCGCCAGGAGGTCGTCCCTCCGCCTCCCCGCGGCCCACACCAGCACGACCAACCCGAAAGGCGACAACCGCCATGAACGACTACATCAGCAACGTCCACCACACCACCCACCATCAGGGCGAGTACGTGACCCACACCAGCCGCCCCGTCACCATCAGAAGCCTGCACGGCTCCCGGATCCTCGACTCCCGCGGCTGCCCGACGATCCAGGTGCGTCTCGAGCTCGAGGACGGCACCGTCGTCACCGGTGACGCCCCCGCAGGCGCATCGACCGGCGCGCATGAGGCTGTCGAGCTTCGCGACGGCGGCAGCAGCTACGGCGGCCGCGACGTGAGCCAGGCGCTGCACCTCATCGCGACGGACGTCGCACCGATGATCACCGGTCAGTCGTGGACCTCGATCGGGCAGGTCGACGCCGCCCTCGCTGCCCTCGACGGCACCCCGAACTACCGCCGGCTCGGTGCGAACAGTGTCGTCGCGACCTCGATCGCCCTGGCACGCGCTCTCGCCGCCGCAGCGGAGCTGCCGCTCTGGCGTTGGATCGCAGACGTCACCGGCAGCACGCCCCGCCTGCCCGTCCCGCACTTCAACGTGCTCAACGGCGGAGCGCACGCAGCGAACGCGCTCGACTTCCAGGAGTTCATGATCGCCCCGGTGAACGCCGACACCATGACCGACGCGGTTCGGATCGGGTCGGACGTGTACCACGCACTGGCGGCACTGGTCCGGGAACGGTTCGGCAGTCTCGGTCTCGGGGACGAAGGCGGCTTCGCCCCATCGATCGCCGCGCCCGAGGAGGCCCTCGACCTCCTCGTCGCCGCGATCAGTGCCGCTGGCTACGAGCCCGGCGTCGACACCGTCGCGATCGCACTCGACCCGGCGGCGAACGAGTTCGCGCTCGGCGACGGTAGCTACCGGGTCGTGGATCGCCGTCTCGACCGCGCAGGCATGGTCGACTACTACCGCGACCTCACCAGCCGGTATCCGATCCGGAGCATCGAAGACGGCTTCTCCGAAGATGACCACGGCGGCTGGAAGGCGATGTCGTCCGCGCTCGGCGGCATGCTCCAGATCGTCGGCGACGATCTCTACGTCACCGATCCACAGCGCATCCGCGACGGCGGGAAGGACGGGCTCTCGAACGCAGCGCTCATCAAGCCGAACCAGATCGGCACCGTCTCCCAGACCCTCGACGCGATCGGCGTCGCACGCTCGCTCGGGATGCGGAGCATGGTGTCGCACCGGTCCGGAGAGACCACCGACACGTTCATCGCGGACCTCGTCGTCGGCACCGGAACCGGGCAGATCAAGTCAGGCGCCCCCGCCCGCGGAGAACGCGTCGCGAAGTACAACCGGCTCACCGAGATCGCGGAGAACAATCCGGAGCTGCCCTACGGGCTGCGCTGACCCCGACCGGTCACCTCGTGGGCGACGCGCAGGAAAGCAGAAACAGCTGGCTGGGGCTCTCGCGACCAGATCGCCCGCAACGGCCGGGCAAGTGGCGCTCCAGAGAGCGGGACCCGCACCAGCGACCCGTCGTTGATGTCGGCGGCGACCGTGCGAAGGCTCATCACCGCCGGTGCAATCCCAGCCTGCGCGTTCGCCCGGATGATGCTCGTGGTCTCCAGCACCGCGGCCGGAACCGACATGTTCAAACCGGCCTCCCTGAGCCATGCGGCGAGGGTCGCGCGAGTCCCGGAACCTTCTTCCCGCAGGAGCAGAGCCGTCGCCGCCAGGACCTCCGCACTGATCCCGGTCGACCGAGCCCAGGGATGGCCCGGCGCAACGACGACCGCGAGCTCATCGTCCGCGATCACCTGCGCGGACACACCTGCTGCCGTCACCGGGGTTTCCGTGAACCCGAGGTTCGCGCCACCCGACTGCACGAGGTCCGTCACCGCGGCGGAGTTGCCCGCGATCAAACGCACCCGCACGTCGGGTTCACGGCGTCGGAATTCGAGCAGCCAGCCCGGCAGCAGCAGCTCCGCGATCGTCTGTGACGCTGCGACGACGAGCGAACCCGTGGGAGCCCGCAGCGCAGCCACTCCTGCCTCGAGGTGGCGAGACCCGTCGAGGACCGGTCCGGCCAGCCCGACGACGAGCCGGCCGGTCTCGGTCAGCACCGACCCCGTGGTCGAGCGGTGCACCAACAAGTGGCCGACCATGCGCTCGGCGACCCGGATCCGAGCAGACACTGCCTGTTGCGTGACGCCGAGCGCTCCAGCGGCAGCGGAGAAGGAGCCGGTCTCGGCGACGCATGCGAGCGCGTCGAGTGTGTCGAGGTCGAACGTTCGGTCCGTGAGTCGCCGTAGTGCCACAACCAACGATTGTGCCCCGCCAAGAGGTTCCCGGTACCGCCAGAGGCAGGATTCGCGCAGGCTTGGCCCATGACAACGCTCCGCACCGACCCTGCACCCGCGAACGGTAGCCAGCTGCCCCAACGGCCGCAGACGACGTTGTTCCGTGACCTGGAGCGGCCAGGCCTGATCGTGTCGAATCTCACACCGAACTGGTTCGCATCAATCATGGGCACTGGGATCGTCGCTGTCGCAGCTGCGTCACTCCCACTGCAGTTCCCCGGTCTGCGCATCGCGGCGACGGTCGTGTGGGCGATCGCCGCGGTGCTCCTCGTCGCCCTCACGATCGCGACGGTGCTGCACTGGATCCGCTACCGGAGCACCGCAGCCAGGCACCACCTCAACCCGGTCATCTCCCACTTCTACGGCGCACCACCGATGGCGTTCCTCACCGTCGGCGCCGGGACACTCCTGCTCGGCAAGGACTGGGTCGGCCTGCCCGCCGCCGTCACCATCGACTGGGTCCTGTGGACCATCGGCACCATCGGAGGGCTGCTCACGGCAGTCCTGGTGCCGTACCTGGCGTTCATCCGCCACGAGAACAAGCCCGACTCCGCGTTCGGCGGCTGGCTGATGCCCATCGTCCCGCCGATGGTGTCCGCCTCCACCGGCGCCCTGCTGCTGCCGTACGCTCCCGCCGGACAGGCGCGGGAGACGCTGCTGTGGTCCTGCTACGGCTTCTTCGGGCTCAGTCTCGTGACGTCGCTGGTCGTGATCACGCTGATCTGGAACCGGCTCGCGCACCACAAGGTCGGGGCCGCCGGCATGGTGCCGACCCTGTGGATCGTCCTCGGACCCGTCGGACAATCCATCACGGCGGTGAACCTCCTCGCATCGAACGCACCCACCGTCGTCGACGCATCCACCGCCCACGCGCTCCTCGTCGTGGCGCTGGTGTACGGGTTCGCGATGCTCGGCTTCGCGCTGCTGTGGACCGTCATCGCCCTCGCGGTCACCGTCCGGACCGCCCGCGAACACCTGCCGTTCAGCCTGACCTGGTGGTCGTTCACGTTCCCCGTCGGCACCTGCGTCACCGGACTCAACGGGCTCGCCCTGCACTCAGGCCTGACCGTCGTTGCCGTCCTCGCCGTCATCTACTACGCCGGCCTCGTCGCCGCATGGATCACCGTTGCCCTTCGCACCTTTCACGGATCCGTCATCCGTGGCACCCTGCTGGCACCGCCACAGCCGTCATGAGTACCCCCGAGGAACTCGCTGACGTTCGATCGCTGAACGGTCTTGCGGAGACGTGGCGGACCGCGCCCGACGGCAGCCGACGGTTCGTCCCGAGCTTCGACCCACGATCCGGCGGCAGATCCAGCCGCGTCCTGGTCCTGATGCAGTCGCCCGGCCCCCAGACCATCGCCGCAGCGCACGCAGCCATCTGCAGCGAGGACAACCCGGGCCCGACCGCGGCCGCGTTCCGAGCAGCCCGTATCGAGTCAGGGCTCGCACGCGGCGAGTACGTCCGCTGGAACCTCATCCCATGGGAACTGCCCGACCGCGTGCGACTCGCGGACGTCGACGAGGGGCGGCATGGCCTTGCCACACTGCTCGCGGCGCTGCCCGCTCTCACTGCGATCGTCACGTACGGGGCCGTCGCCCTCGACGGCGTCATGCGACACCTCACCCTGGACGAGCACCCCCGACTCCTCCCGGTCATCGCAGCACCACATCCGTCTCCCGCCAACGGCCGCCATCGCTCGGAACAACACTTCCGTTCCGTGCAAGCACTCCGGCTCGCCGCGCGAGCGCGACCCACGTAACAAACACCTCCGATTCCGCTGCACCGGAGCTTGAGCAGGTCGGAGCGTGGCTCAGACCGGCGTGTCTTGGAGCGAAACCCAGTTCCTGCATCCACGTGCCGCTACCGCGCCGGTCGGTCGAGTTTCGCTCCGTTCTCCTCACGGGTCACCTCCTCGGGTACGCGCGCGTGTCCACCACCGACCAGGACGCGTCGCTGCAGATCGATGTGCTCAACGCCGTCGGCTGCTGCCGCGTGTTCGTCGACACCATCTCCGGCTCGCTCCGACACCCGCCCGAGCTCGACAAGCTCCTCGACCAGCTCCGCGCCGGCGACACCCTCGTCGTCTGGCGGCTCGATCGGCAAGGTCGCTCCATCCGGCACCTCATCGACCACCTGCACGCCCTCGCTGAGCGCGGCAGCGGGCTCCGCTCGCTGCAGGAGACCATCGACACCACCTCGCCCGGCGGGCGGCTCGTGTTCCACGTCTTCGCCGCACTGGCGGAGTTCGAACGGGACCTCAGCAAGGAACGCACGAACGCCGGCCGTGCCGCCGCCCGAGCCCGCGGCCGGACCGGTGGCCGTCCGTCGCGGCTCTCCGTGGACCAGGTGCGCACCGCGCGCCGGCTCGACGAGCAGCAAGCGATGACCGTCGCGCAGATCGGCGACGTCCTCCGCGTCAGCCCCACCACCATCTACCGGGCTCTCGGCCGTCACACTGAACCAGTCACCGCGAGGCGGTCCAGGCCCGCACCCAACCTGTAGCCAGCGCTGGGACGCGCGCGACTGAGCCCGACACCGACCGCCGCGAAAACGACGACACAGAGCGAACCCGCTCACAGCCCGGAGGCCCCACCACGGCATGAGCCCTCAGCGCACCAGGCAGATCGTGCGGAAGTCGACGTCCGGACCGGGCCGCGTGTACGACGAGGTGCTCTCGAGCCAGTCGGCTGTGGGTGAGATCTGGTCGGGGACCAGGTCCGCCTCGGAGCGGGCACCGATGCCCTCGGACTCCCAGTACGAGCGGACGCGGTCCACGTCGCGGTTCGCACCCTCGATCATCGTGTGGTCCTCGGGCAGGAGCTCCTTGCCGTCGGCGTCGGTGTACTCCCCCGGGGCGTACCAGTACGTCCACCGCACCCCCTGGTGGGCGTTCGACAGCTTGCACTCCTCGCTGTACGCACCACCGGCTCGCTCACCATCGCGGTAGGCGGACTTCCGGTCGCCGCCGAGGATCCGCACGGTGCGGTCCCCGATCCGTTCGAGTGTGGCCCCGGCGTCGCCGTCGGCGAAGTGCCGCTCGGCGGCGGTCGCCGGCTGCGCCCTCTGCCGGGCGTCGGCGGCCATGCTCCGCACCTGTGACGTCAGGACCAGACCGTTCCACGGCACGGCGATGACCAGCACGACGATCGCCGCGACCACGGCGGCCAGCGAGTGCCGCCGTTCGCGCCGGCGAGCCCGGACCTGCACGACGAGCACCACCGCCGGGATCCCCACGGCCAGCGCGGCCCCGATCACCAGCCGGGTCAGCACGCCCCCTGGGCCGAGCCGGTCGTCCATCGACCCGAAGTCACGCTCCAGGTACGCCCCGATCTGGACCACCCAACTCACGACGAGCAGCACCGGCAACACGAGCGCGATGGCGATCGCGTTGCCCCGTCCCGTCGTCGGGCCCGTCCCGTGGTCGCGCCAGTCCTGCTGTTCCGTGCTCATGTCCGCCCCGCCCCCGTGGTGTCGGGACCATCCTGCCAGCAGAACGCACCACCGGCCCCGCGACCGTCGCCTCCGTTCCACCCCCGAAGCGGTGGTGCCGCAGCGGCACCGGTTGCTGCCAAGATGACCGACGTGACCACGACCACTCCCCACGCCGATCCCGACGCCGCTGCCGGCGACTTCGAAGGCGGATGGTTCCGCATCGACGACGACGTGGAGCACCTGGACTACCTGGTGTGGCGCCCCGCCACGGACACCGACGCCGCTGCTGCAGCCCCGGGCCCGGCCGCCGTCATCGTCGGCGGCGAACCGCGTGAGCACATCGGTTCGACGCTCCCGCTGGCGCAGCTGCCGGAACTCGACGCGGCACGTCAGCGCACCGTGCGGAAGCTCTGGAGCAGTCTGATCAACCTCGTCGTGGGCGCGATCGTCATCACGGTGCTCGAGCTGTCCGGGCTGCCCTGGCGAACGGATCTCGGCAGACAGCTCCTGATCGGACTCGGGACGATCCTGCCGACCACGTCGCTCTGCACCGCGATCTGGTGGCGCATCACCCGTGACCCCTCGGGCGCAGTCGTGCGCAAGATGGGCGGACACCGGACCCGCCAGCAGTACGACCAGCAGCGCGCCGTCCTCGACCGCTGACCGCGCCGCGGCCCCTCACCGAACCCGCGCCGTCGCCGTCACCGCGGCCGCACCCGCAGCACCCGCACCACCCGCAGCAGACTCCGGCTCCGACGACGGCCGGACCCCGCGCCCGGGCCGCAGCACCGCGTCCACCCGCTCACGGTCGAGCGCACCCTGCCACCGCGCCACCACCAGCGTCGCGACGCAGTTGCCGAGCAGGTTCACGCTCACCCGCATCGCGTCCATGATCCGGTCGGCGCCGAGCAGCAGCGCGACGCCCGCGACCGGGAACAGCCCGAGACTCGTCGCCGTCGCGGACAGCGCCAGGAACGACGACCCCGGCACCCCGGCCATGCCCTTCGACGTCAGCAGCAGCACCCCGAGCGCGGCGACCTGCTGCTCGAGCGTCAACGGCACCCCGAACGCCTGCGTCAGGAACAGCAGCGAGATCGACAGGTAGATCGCTGCCCCGTCCAGGTTGAACGAGTACCCCGTCGGCACGACGAGCCCGGCGACGCTCCGTGAGACGCCGACCTCGGTGAGCCGGGTGATCATCCGCGGCAGCACGGCCTCGGTCGACGCGGTGCCGAGGGCCAGCCCGAACTCGGCCCGGGTGTGCCACACGAACCGCCAGATCGGCACCCCGGACAGCAGCCGCCCACCGACGAGCAACGCCACGATGAACACCGCGGCGGCGCCGTAGCAGGCGGCGATGAGGAGTCCGTACGACCCCAGGGTGTCGACGCCGTACTGCCCCACCACGTACGCCATCGCGCCGAACGCACCGAGCGGCGACAGGCGCATGACCCAGCCCAGGATCCGGTAGACGACCTCGAGGCACAGGTCGAGCCCCCGGACCAGCGGCCGCGCACGCTCGCTCCCGATCGCGGCGATGGCCGCGCCGACGAACACCGCGAAGACGAGCACCTGCAGGATGTCGTTCGTCGCGAACGCGTTCACGACGCTCGACGGGATGAGGTCGAGGATGAAGGTGCCGGCGTCCGGAGCCGTGCCGCCCGCGGTCTTCGCCGCCACGGCCGAGGCGTCGAGCGACGACGGGTCGATCCGCAGGCCGGCGCCGGGGCGCACGAGGTTGCCGACCAGCAGACCGAACACGAGCGCACACGACGACGCGAGCAGGAAGTAGACCATCGCCTTGCCGGCGATCCGTCCCACCGACCGCAGGTCGCCGACGTGCACGATGCCGGTCACCACGACGATGAAGACGAGCGGCGCGATCACCATCTCGATCAGGCGGATGAACCCCTGCCCGACGACGTTGAGCACCGGCGCCGCGGCCGGGAAGCAGACCCCGACCGCGATGCCGAGGGCGACGCCGATCGCGATCTGCACGAACAGCGACTGGTACCAGCGAGCGGGGGCACGATCCGTGGTGGTGACGTCCATGCACCCACCCCACCGTGCGCGTGTTTCGACGACGTTGCGAGCCTGTTCCCACCTGACGCGCCCCACGCACGCCGAAACGGGCCGGAACAGGGCCCCGCGAACGCCGAAACAGGCCGGAACAAGGCCGCGCACGCCGAAGAACGGCCCCGCACGCCGAAACCGGGCCGTGGTCTGCCTCAGGTGCGCGTGACGACCGTCAGGGTGGGCCGGTGCCGGGCACCCGAGTGGTCCTCGGCCGTCAGCACGCTCCACGACCGGACGACACCGGCCGACGGACCGGCCGACGGACCGACCAGGGTGTGGTCGATCGGCATCGCCAGCCGCGGATCGAGCCACGTCGGCCACGTGCCGAGTGCCGCGGCGTGCACGGCCGACGCGGCGTCCCGGCACGACCCGAGGCGGCCGCCGTCGAAGCTGTCGACCGATCCGTTGAAGTCCCCCGACACGATGACGTCCGCGCCGCGGCCGCACTGCTCACCGATCCACCGTAGATCGGTCCGCCAGCCCGCCAGACCGCCGGGCAGCACCGGCTGCGGGGCGTGCACCGCGACGATCGTCGGGATCGACGGTCCGGACACCGTCATCGTCTTCACCGGGTCGACACCGGGACGCATCGACGCTCCGGAGGCCAGGTCGGCGCGGACGAGCACCGCCACCTGCGCGCCCTGCCGGCGCATGAACAGCCGCACCGGCCGACCGTGCTCGCCCATCGAACGCGCCACCGCGGCGGCAGCGCGTCGGTCCCCCGCGTCGGGCAGCACGACGACGTCCGCCCGTGCGGACAGCGCCGCCCGGGCGACACCCTGCGGACCGACGAGTCCCCCGTTGGTGTTCCACTCGAACACCCGGAGCGAGTCACCCGCACCGCTGACGGCCCCGACGTCCCACCCCCGCGCGCCGAGGACGGCCGTGTTGGCCACGGCGACGACGAGCACGACCACACCGACCGACGCGGCAACGAGTCGCACGCGACGCACGGCGACGGCGACGAGCAGCAGCGCGAGGCCGACGGCGGCCAGCCCCACGGTCACGAGGGAACGTGCCGGCAGCACGGCGGCGAGCACCGGCGCTCGCCCGATCCCGAGCCACGGAGCGGTGACGAAGGCGACACCGACCAGCAGGGTCGCGACCACCACGGTGGTCCGGACAGCAGCCGCACGACGAGACACCCCTGGATCCTCGCGCACGGACCCCCTCGTCCGCCGGCGAACGGCGACGACGCGCTGAGGATCCTGCTGGGTCCCGGCACCGCAGCGGCGCGCTGCGCCAGCCCACGCCGTGGACCGCGTGACGACGGACGGGAGGCGCGACACCGGCCGGCACCGTGCCTCCCGTCCGCCACCGCGCACGTCGCGGGCCGCACGCGCGACCGCGGGCAGCTAGCTGCCGACCCCCTCGACCACGCCCCACACGAGCACGCCGACCGTCACCAGGGTGCCGAGCACCGAGACGATCGCCGCGACGACGCCGAGCCGTCGCCCGCGACCCGGCCGCACGATCGCGACCACGGCCAGGATCGACGCGATGAACTGGAACGGCCACCCGAGCACGAACACCGACGGCCAGCAGCTGCAGTACAGGCCGGTCAGGGCGAAGAACAGCGCGAGCAGGGCGATGCCGAGCCGGTTCGCACCGGCGTCGTCCGGCTCGCCGCCCACGCTGTCGGCGCCGTCGTCGAGCGGGCCGCCCGGGTACGGGTTGTCGGGCCGGAGCGCCTGCAGTGCCCGGATCCGCTCGGCGTCGAGCGCACCGTCGCGGGCACGGGCGGCATCGGCCAGCGCGAGGACGTCGTTGCCGTGCCCCGCGGCCTCGTGCTGGGCGACGGCCCACGCGAAGAGCGCGCGCTGTCGGGGGTCCGATCGGGTCGCCGCGTCGACCGCCCAGCCGAACGTGGTGAGGAAGAGCAGGCCGCCGAACGCGGTCAGGAGCCCGCGTCCCGGTTCGTCGGGATCCGCCAGGAAGAGCACGACGCTGCACGCCACCATCCCGACGCCGAGCAGGGCCGTCGCCCAGATCTGGCCGCGCCAGTAGCCGTTGCCCGAACTCGCCCCCGCGGGTGTGGTCATGCAGCGACCCTAACGCCCCGGTGCGGACGCTCGAGGACTCTCACCCATTCCCAGTCCGTGCCGCGCCACGCGCGTGCTCGCCGCACCTACGCTCCGAGCGTCCGGTCATCCCCAGCGTCGAAAAGCGGCCCCGTGTCCTCGTACCTGCTCTGTTCACCGCCCGTCTACGGCCACCTCGCGCCCCTCGTCGACGTCGGACGTGCCCTCGCGGTGCGCGGCCACGACATCACCGTGCTGACCGGCACCAAGTACCGCGAGCTCGTCGTCGGCGCGGGGCTCCGGTTCGCTGCGCTGCCGGCCGACGTCGACTTCGACGACGCCGACCTGCAGGAGCGGCTCGCCGACGCCAGTGCGGCACGCGGGATCGCGGTCGTCCGCGAGGGCATCATCGCCATGTTCGTCCGGGCGATCCCGTCGCAGTACCGGGAGCTGACGGCGCTGCTGGCAGCGGGGCGCTTCGACGCGGTGCTCGGCGAAGCGTCGTTCACCGGGCTCGCGCCGTACCTGGCCCTGCCGCCCGCGGAGCGTCTGCCCGTGCTCGGGATCGCGACCACCCCGGTGACGCTCACCAGCGTCGACGCGGCACCCTTCGGCACTGCGCTCCCCCCGGGTCGCGGGCCGGTGGCTCGCGCGCGCAACCGACTGCTCACGGCGGCGCTCCACCCCGTCCTCACCCGGCCGCTGCGTCGCGCGGTGGACGCCGTGCTCGCCGAGGTGGGGGCACCGCCGTCGACGATCGACACCTTCGACTTCGCGTACCGCGCGTTCGACACCCTGTTCCAGATGAGCGTCCGGGAGCTCGAGTACCCGCGCCGCGAGCTCCCGGACACGGTCCGGTTCGTCGGTCCGGTCGTGGCCCGTTCCGCGCCGACGTCCGCGGCCGACCTGCCCGCGTGGTGGGACGACCTGGACACCGACACCCCGGTGGTGCTCGTCACCCAGGG
Source organism: Curtobacterium sp. MCBA15_007 (assembly GCF_001864905.1). NCBI lineage: Bacteria > Bacillati > Actinomycetota > Actinomycetes > Micrococcales > Microbacteriaceae > Curtobacterium > Curtobacterium sp. MCBA15_007. The sequence goes on along the minus strand of NZ_MJGM01000015.1, from coordinate 125,504 downwards.
GACCATCGACACCGTCGACCTCGGCCGGCTCCTCGCGCCGACCCTGCGCGTCCTGGCGGACGAGGACGTCCTCGTCGTCGCGACCACGGGAGGCCGCCCGGTCGACCAGCTCGAGCGCGCACTCGGCACCGCCCTGCCCGCGAACGCCCGGGTGGCGACCTTCCTGCCCTACGACCAGCTGCTGCCGCGGTGCAGCGTCGTCGTGACGAACGGTGGGTTCGGCGGGGTGCAGCGCACCCTCGCGCACGGCGTCCCGCTCGTGGTGGCCGGGTCGACCGAGGACAAGCCGGAGGTCGCCGCCCGGGTGGCCTGGGCCGGGTGCGGGCGGAATCTGCGTTCCGGGACACCACGGCCTCGGGCGATCCGTCGGGCCGTCCTCGAGGTCCTCAGCACGTCGACCCACCGCGCCCGCAGCCGGCAGGTGGCGGCGTCGATCGCGGCCCTGCCGGACCCCGTCGACGTCATCGAGACCGGGCTGGCGGCGGCCGTCGCCGCGGCCACCGCGGGCGGCACCCAGCGACGCTGACCCCGCCTGCCGGCCCACGTCGTGGGGCTGCACGGAGACGGACAGGAGGCGCGGTGCCGGCTGGCACCGCGCCTCCTGTCCGTCTCATCCCGCGTCGTCGGACCCGGCGCCGACCCGCGGTGCCGCTGCGGACGCCGTCCGGATCCGGAGCGGCACCGTCCCGGCGACGTACCGGTCGTCGCCGGCCTCGAGCGGTCGGCCGTCCTCGGCGGTGCTCGACCGGCGGACCTGCAGGAGCGCCGCCCCGGGCCGCACCCCGAGGAGCGCGGCGTCGGCGTCGTCCGCCAGCAGCGCGTCCACGGTGGTGACGGCGGAGCCGGCCCGGATGCCGAACCGGTCCTGCAGGGTCGCGGACACCGACGTCTGCCCGCCCGGGATCGTCCGGATGACCGCGGCGACCCACGGCGCGTAGGCGGTGCGCTCGAGCATGACGTCGACGCCGTCCAGGGAGCGCACCCGCGCGACGTGCAGGACGGGCTCGTCGGGCGCGGCGTGGAACAACCGCCGCTCACTCATCGTGGCGGGGCGCTCCTCGACCGCCACCACCCGACCACCCGGCTCGTGTCCCCTGGCCCGAGCCAGCTGACCGAACGACTCGAGCGCGCCGGCGTCGTGGCCGAGCGTCGCGGTCCGGACACGCCAACGGGACCCCGGACGCGCCGTCAGCACCTGCCGGTCGCGGAGCAGACCGAGGGCATTCCGCACGGTGCCGCGCGCCACCCCGTAGTCGGCGGCCAGGTCGTGCTCGCCCGGCAGGAGCCCGGTGGCGTCGAACTCACCGCGGAGCACCCGGTCGGCGAGGTCCTCGGCGAGGTCCCGGAACAGTGGTCGCACCCCGTGATCCTCCCCCGCCCCAGCTCCACCTGTCCAGGTGCGTCGGAGTTCTGGTGGCAGCCACCCTGAGATGACAGGGTCCTGTCACGGCGCACCTGGACAGGTCGATCCCGATTCCACCGGACGCGTTCACCCCGCTGCCACGACCGGGCCAGGCACGGTTCAGCGCACCTCGTTGTCATGCTGACGGGTGCTCTTCCCCCGCAGCGCCCGCACTCCCCACCGATCTGGAAGGCCCGCGATGAGCACGAGGAAGCCCGAACACGGCGCACCCGACGTCAGCCTCGACGCCGCACCACCGCTGACCCCGGACGCCGCGTACACCGCAGCGGTCCGCCCCGGTCTGAGCCGCCGCACGGTCCTGGTCGGCGGCGCGGCCGCGATCATGGCCGGCGTCGCCGCAGGCTCCGCGTTCGGACCGGGCGCGGCCGACCGTGCCAGCGCCGCGACCGCCCGTGCCGTCCCCACCGGCACGATCGCCGACGTCAAGCACGTCGTCGTGCTCATGCAGGAGAACCGGTCCTTCGACCACTACTACGGCACGATGCCCGGGGTCCGAGGGTTCTCCGACAAGCAGGCGCTCGAGCTGCCGACCGGACACGACGTCTTCCACCAGCCGGCAGCGGCCCGCACCGACGGCGGCGCCATGCTGCCGTTCCGGCTCGACACCACGCGGTTCAACGCGCAGAACGCCGACGGCCTCGACCACTCCTGGGGTGGCGGGCACACCGCGTGGAACGGCGGGGCCTGGAACCGGTGGGTCGACGCGAAGAGCGCCCAGACGATGGGCTACTTCACGAGCGAGGACATCCCCTACCAGCGCGCACTCGCCGGCGCCTTCACGGTCTGCGACGACTACCACTGCTCGCTCAACGGGCCGACGACGCCGAACCGCCTGTACCAGTGGTCCGGCACGATCGACCCCCGCGGCACCCAGGGCGGACCGGCGACCGACAACCCGGCGGACTACGAACCGGTGTTCGCCTGGACCACCTACGCCGAACGCCTGCAGGCGGCCGGGGTCACCTGGAAGACCTACGCCAACGACGAGGTCGGCGACAGCTCCGCCGACCCCTACGTCGGCGACTACGGCGACAACCCGCTCTGGCTGTTCGAGCAGTACCACCGCGCCCTCGCATCCTCGGACCCCGCCCAGCAGGAGCTCGCCGCGCGTGCCGGGCTGCACGACGGGTGGAAGCCGAACTCCGGCAAGGGGCTCGACGTCACCCACCTGCTCAGCCAGTTCGGGCAGGACTGCGCGACCAACAGCCTGCCCACCGTGTCGTACGTCGTCGCCCCCTACGGCTGGAGCGAGCACCCCGCGGCCAGCCCGGACTACGGCGCCCACTACACGAACGCCGTGGTGCAGGCACTCTTCAGCAACCCGGACACCTGGGCCTCGACCGTCCTGCTCGTCAACTACGACGAGAACGACGGGTACTTCGACCACGTCGTCCCCCCGTTCGCCGAACCGGGCACCCCGGACGAGTACGTCGACGGCCTGCCCATCGGCATGGGTGCCCGCGTGCCGATGACCGTGGTGTCCCCCTGGAGCCGTGGCGGGTGGGTCAACTCGCAGGTGGCGGACCACACCTCCGTGATCCAGTTCCTCGAACACGTCACGGGGGTCCGCGAGCCGAACATCTCCGACTGGCGACGGACAGTCTCCGGCGACCTGACCAGCTGCTTCGACTTCAGTGCCCCCGACCCGAGCATCCCGGGCGCCGACGTCGTCCCCGGCATCGAGCAGACCCGCGCGCTGGTCGCTGCCGCCGACGCCGACCAGGCCAAGCCGCCCATCGAGGAACCCGCGATCGGCGCGCAGACGGTGCCCGTCCAGGAGCCCGGCACAGTCCGCCGTCGGCCCCTGCCCTACCGACAGCACGCGGACGCGACCGTCGACCACCGCACCGGTCGGGTCACCGTGGCGCTCGCGAACGACGGCCGCCAGGGCGTCAACTTCCTGGTGTACCCGAACACCGCGATGCCGTTCGCCGCCCACCCGAAGACCGTCCCCGTGGGAGCGAGCGCCGACTGGGTGTGGGACACCACGACGACCGGCGGCGCGTACGACGTCAGCGTCTACGGACCCGACCGGTTCCTCCGGCGCTTCGCCGGGACCGTCACGGTCGGCGGCCGGGCGACCGGTGGTGTACCGCACGTCTCCGTCGTCCGGGACACCCGCGGCCGGCGAACCCTGCAGCTCCTGCTCGAGAACACCGGCACGGGCGAACTCCGCTTCGAACTCGTGGCCAACGACTTCGTCGAGCACCGCGAGACCGCGCACATCCGTGGGTCCGGGCACAAGACGATGCACTGGCCGCTCGACGAGTGGGGCTACTACGACGTGGTCGTCACCGCGGACGGTGTGCCCGGGTTCCGGTACCGGTTCGCCGGGCGCGCGGAGCGCTGACGCGAGCCGACCCGTGGGGGTCGGCAGGGGCGGTCAGGCCGCGTCGACGACGAGACGGGAGGCCCGGTGCCAGCTGGCACCGGGCCTCC
>NZ_MJGM01000015.1:0-121043 GCF_001864905.1 Curtobacterium sp. MCBA15_007 | reverse complement strand
ACCGGGCCTCCCGTCTCGTCTCGTGACCGTCTCACGTCCATCCCGCGTGCCGTCTCGCTTGCTGTCTCACGCGTCGGCGGCGGTCCCGGCGGGTGCGACCGGAGCGACCGGTGTCGCGGCTTCGGCGTCGGCTTGCGCCGCCTGCCGGGCGAGCACCCGGTCCAGGAAGCGTTCGACGAACGGCAACCCGATGACGACCGCACCGACGACGGCCGCGACGGGGACGATCACCGTCCAGCCGCGCAGGGTCGAGTAGATGGTGGCACCGAGGAAGGCCCACACCACGATCGTGAGCGGCCGGAGCGGGCCGACCGCCGCGTGCAGGTCCATCGCTTCGACGAGGGCAGGCAGGGCACGCCGTCCACGCAGCGTCAGCACGACCCCGATCACCAGGAGAGCAAGACTCCGGACGACACCGACCCACGCAACGTCACTGCCCGGATCCGCCAGCACGCGCTGGACGAACACCACCGACCCCAGGAGCCCGGCGGCGAACACGAAGACGATCACGAGGACGGTCAGCAGACGGAGGGAGCGGCGCACGAGGACTCAGCATAGGGACCCGTCGCGGCGGCCCGTCGCGGCGGCCCGTGCTCCGGTTCCGTTCCGGTTCCGGTCCCGTCCAAGGCGACGACCACCTTCGCGTTGATCAGGATGTCGTGCAGGTCCGGGCGGAGCGCCCCCTGCGACGTCGTCCGGACCTTCACGATGAGCGCGGCCCCGGGCTTCGCGAAGGCGCGCGCGACCGTCGCCGACCACGAACCGTCCGTGTTGTGCCCGGCGATCGACAGGAACTGCGCGGTCCCACCGGTCATCGTCGGCAGCAGCTGCTCCTCGAGCCGGTCGGCCGGGAGCCCCGCCGCCGTGAACAGCTGCTCGGTGGCGGCACGGTCCCCGATCGTCGGGTCGAGGTCGGTGAGCCGCTGCTGCGTGATGGTCGCCACGGAGCCGTCGGCGTTCGTGTACTCCCTGGACCCGCTGGTCGGGTCCTCGCCGGTCTGCTCCCAGCCGTCGAGTGCCGAGATCTCGAGCCCGAACGCGGGCAGGGTGCTCGACGAGAGCGCGGCGCCGTCCTCGAACGACAGGTCCTTCGTGGCAGCGTCGACGGTGGGTGCAGCCGACGGTGTCGGCGTCGGTGTCTGCGTGGGCGTCGACGACTGCGGTGCGGCCCGCTGCGTCCCCGGCGCCGTCGTGCCGGTGCCGGCGCAGCCGGAGAGTGCGAGCGCGACGATCGCCGCCGCTGTCCCCGCCGTGGTCATCCTGGATGTGATGGACATGTGGTTCCCCCTCGGATCCCGCCGTGCGCCCCGTGCACCGGTCGGTCCGACTCGGAGCCTACGGGTCCGATCGACGGCGCGCCGCTCGGGCTCGCGTATCAGCCGACCGGACCTGCGGTGTACATCGGTTCGGCGCCGGTCGTCACCGATGCCCGGACCCCGCCGCCGACCAGACGGACCGTCAGCGTCCCGCTGAGCGCCGTCGCCGACAGCGACACCCGTCCGTGCAGCGCCGCCCCGCGCGGCCAGCAGGCGCTCGTGCCCTCGAGTTGGTCGGCCGACGCGACGAGGCAGATCGTCGAACCGTCCCGACCGACCCCGGCCCAGACGTTCCACGGTGTCGCCGCGTCGTCGCCCGACAGCGATCGGTTCGTGAACACCAGACGGGTGCTCGAGCGTTCCATCGGCGTCGCGATCCCCGCTGGCGGCCGGTCGGTGACGGTCTGCGGCTGCTCGAACCGCCGGTCGATCGTCACCGCCCCGGCTGGCGGCGTGACGGTGTTCGTGGGGTCGACGGGGCGCGCCCCCAGCGACAGTCCGACCCCGGTCCCCGCGAAGAAACCGATCACGACGGCGGCTGCGCCGACGGTCCAGAGGACGCGGTGGTCGGAGCGTCGGATGCGAGCGGCTCGTCGGCGGACGCCGGCCAGGAGGCCCCTGCCGCGGTCGTCCGCATCCGTTCCGCGGTCGGCGGCTCGCGTTCCGTGCGCGTCGGCTGCGGGTGCGCGGTCGGCGGTTCGCGTTCCGTGCGCGTCGGCTCCGGGTGCGCGGTCGGCGCTGTGCGGGTCGGCGTTGTGCAGATCGGCGCCGGAGCGGGCGGCGAGGGCACTCCGCGCGTCGGCCGCGTCGGCCGGCGTGGACGCGGCTCCCCAGGCGATGCGTTCCAACCGCGCACGTTCGGCATCGGCGTCGGCGTCCTCGGTCGGGTTCATCGCGCTGGTCGCCCCGGCCCTGGACCGGTCACGAGTCCTTCCCTGCGTCCCGAGCACGCTTGCGGCTGTGCGCACGGGCAACGAGCACCGAGCCGATCTGCACGGCGACGAGGATGCCCCAGAGGACCGCCATCTCGGTGTGGAACCGGGACGGCTCCACGACGGCCAGCACCAGCCAGACCAGGGCGATCACCGCCCACCCCCAGACGAGCCACGGCAGGGGCTTGCCGATCAGCCGTTCGAGCAGAGTGCGTCGCTGCGTCTCGGTCATGGCGCTGACGCTACCGGACGCCGGGGTGATCGCCGAGGACCCGGGGTGCCGATCGGCTGGGTCCTGCCGGATCTGGTGGCTGCCGATCCGGGAAGCGGGTCGAAGCGGTCAACCCGCCGACAGCTCGCGCCGTCAGGGTCAGCTCCGCACCGTGGACGGCCGCGATCATCGCGACGAGCGGCAGGCCGAGCCCGTGCCCGCTCCCGTCCGTCCGCGTGCGGTGGCGTCGTCGGAACGGCTCCGTCAACTCGTGCGCCTCGTCGGTCGGGATCACCTCGCCGTCGTTCTCGACCCGGAGCTCGGAGGACCGAGCGTCGAGCACCACCCGTAGGCTCCCGCCGGAGACGTTGTGGACCACGGCATTGCGGATCAGGTTGCCGACGAGTTGCCCGAGCAACGGTCGGTTGCCCAGCACGACGACGTCGTCGAGCTGCACCGACACGACGATCCGCCGGGCGAGGCGTTCTGCGTCCACCGCCAGCAGCGCGGCCGCGACCTCGTCGCGGAGCGACACCGGGCGTGCGTCGATGGGCTCGTCCCCACGTGCCAGGTCGAGCAGCGCCGTCGTCATGCGGATCATCTGGTCCGTGGTGACGAGCAGCCGTTGGAGGGTCTGCGTCCGGTTCGGCCCGTCGGGTGCGCGGAGGGCGACCTGGAGCATCGTCTTCATCGTGGCGAGCGGCGTCCGGAGTTCGTGCGAGGCGTTCGCCGCGAACCGCGACCGGCTGACGAAGGCGGTCTCCAGGCGGTCGAGCATCCGGTTCAGCGTCGCACCGACGTCGCGGATCTCGTCCGGTGGACCCGAGACGTCCACCCGGGCGTCCAGCGTGCCGGCACCGAGCCGGTCGGCGGTCGTGATGATGTCGCGCAGCGGGCGGAGGAGTCTGCCCGCGACGAGCCAACTGACGACACCACCGATGCCCCCGACCACGAGCAACGCCGGGACCGAGACGATGACGAAGAGGCGCAGGACGTCGTCGCGGCCGGTGATCTCGTACACGTCGTGGGTCGATCCGTAGGGGAACGGGCCCGCCGTGAACGCGTAGCCGGGCACGATGGCGAGGACTGCGAAGACGACCGCGAGCATGACGGCACCGGTCAGCAGGATCAGCGCCGTGTACGTCAGGGTGAGGCGCGCCCGGATCGACAGACGGCGCAGCGCGGCGATCCTCATGCTTCCGGACCCTCGTGCACAGGACCCGGCGCGACCGCGTACCCGACACCGGGCAGCGTCCGGATGGCGTCGGGACTGCCGAGCTTCTTCCGCAGCGTCGAGATGGTCAGCCGGACCGCGTTGGTGAACGGGTCAGCGTGCTCGTCCCACACCTGCTCGAGCAGCTGCTCAGCACTCACGAACCCGCCGTCGGCACGCAGCAGGACCTCGAGGACCGCGAACTCCTTGCGCCCCAGGCGCAGGTAGCGGCCGTCGCGGTAGGCCTCGCGTCGGAAGGGATCGAGCCGGAGACCAGCCGTCTCGAGGACCGGTGCGACCGCGCGACGTGCTCGACGGTTCAGCGCCCGGAGGCGTGCCACGAGCTCCTCGAAGTCGAAGGGCTTCCCGAGGTAGTCGTCGGCCCCGAGCTGGAGGCCGTGGACGCGCTCAGCGAGTGTCGTCGACGCCGTCAACATGAGGACGCTCGGCGCTTCCGGGTCAGCGACGATCCGGGCGCAGACGTCGTCCCCGTGCAGACCGGGGATGTCCCGGTCGAGCACGACCACGTCGTACGTGTGGACGGCCAGCTGATCGAGCGCGGCCAACCCGTCGCCCACCGTGTCGGCGGCGATCGCCTCGAGCCGCAGGCCCGCGCGGATCGCCTCCGCCAGGAACGGCTCGTCCTCCACCACCAGTACCCGCACGTCGCTCCTCGCTGCTCCGGCCGATCCGGACCCGGTCAGCACAGCAGATCGGATGTATGCGGAGCGTATGCGCTCGACCAGACGCCCGGCTGACGTGCCGACTGTTCCGATGAGGGCATGTCCAGAACCGACCCCGCGCTCGAGCACCCCGTCCTGCCGTCGTTGACCGGCCTGCGCTGGGTCGCGGCGTTCGGGGTGTTCGCCTACCACGTGCGGAACCTCCGGTACTTCGACGGGACCGCGCAGACGGCCCTGAGTGCCGTGGTCGGTAGCGGCGACACCGGCGTCTCGTTGTTCTTCATGCTCTCCGGCTTCGTCCTGGCCTGGTCGGACCGCGCGGACGACGACACCGCGGGACCGGTGCGAGCCGCACTGCGCTTCTGGGCCCGCCGTGCCGCGCGGATCTGGCCGCTCCACCTGGTCGCCGTCCTCGCCGCGATCATCGTGGCAGCGACACTTCTGCCGGGCATCCGGACGACGTCGCCGGCAGCCCTCGTGGCGAACGTCCTGCTCGTCAACGCCTGGCACGCCCCGTGGTGGCAAGCCGGGAACCCGGTGTCGTGGTCGCTGACCTGCGAAGCGTTCTTCTACCTGACGTTCCCGTTCCTCATCCAGCTGCTCCGTTCCGCGCACCCCGCCGTGCTCGCGGCCCTCGCCGCGCTGGCAGCCGTCCTCGTCCTGGTCGCGCCGGTGCTCGTGCCGCACCTGCCCGGTTCTCCGGTCCCGGCGAGCTGGCCACCGGCACGGTTCCCGGAGTTCCTGCTCGGTGCCCTCACCGCTGCCCTGGTGCGCTCGGGCGCCTGGCGCGGACCACGACTCGCGGTCCCCGTCCTGCTGACGGTCGCGGGCCTCCTCGCCGCAGACCTGCACCCCACCTCGCGCTTCGCACTGACCGGCTGCACGGTCGTGGGGTTCTCGCTGCTGCTGCCCGCGCTCGCCAGGGCGGACGTCGAAGGACGCACCACCGGCCTGTCGTCTCCGCTGCTCGTGCACCTGGGGACCAGGTCGTTCGCGTTCTACCTCGTCCATCTCCTGACGATCGACGCGGTGCTGGCCTTCCGACCCCCGGGCACGGCCGCCGGAGGAGTGACCAGCGTGCTCCTGACCCTGCTGGCCTTGGTGGCCGCACTCGCCGTCGCGTCCGTCCTGCACGACGCGGTGGAGGTCCCGGTGCGCCGGCTCCTGCTCCGCGGACTGCGGCCCGCTGCTCAACGTGGGCCGGAGGCCGGACGAACGGACCAGGGCTTCAGGCAGCTGATCCGCCCGACGGTCGCACGTTCCCGTCGGTGATCGACTGGCGGTACGCGTCGATCTTCCGTTCCAACGCGGCCAGGTGACGGAGCAGTTCACCCTGTCGCTCCAGCACGACCGCGTGGTGGCGCTCGAGGAGCGCGAGTCGTTCGGCGTCATCGGCACCGGCTCGGTACGCGGCCGCGTACTCACGCATCTCCCGCACGTTCATCCCCGTACCGCGGAGCATCACCGTCCCGGCGAGCCAGCGCAGCGCAGCCGTGTCGTACCGCCGCCATCCATCCGGACCACGCTCGGGCGCGGGCGCGATGCCTTCCTTCTCGTAGTAGCGGATCGTGTCGATGGTGATCCCGAGCACGTCCGCCGCGACGCCGATCGTCACCGGTTCGACGACGTGGACCTCGGGAAGCAGCACAGGGCGCAGTCTCGCACTTGACATGGTGTGCGCACCAGGGTGGATCGTCATCCTCGCCCGGGTCCTCCCCGGAGAAGAACGGAGCACTCCCGTGCAGCAACTCCCCCTCGGCTCGCAAGGCCTCGTCACGTCCGCACTCGGGCTCGGGTGCATGGGGATGAGTGCCTTCTACGGCGGTGCCACCGAAGCCGGGTCCGTCGAGACCATCCGCCGCGCACTCGACACGGGGATCACCCTGTTCGACACGGCAGAGGCGTACGGGCCGTTCGCGAACGAGGAGCTGCTCGGCCGGGTCCTCGGCGCCGACCGGGGCCGCGTGGTCGTCGCATCGAAGTTCGCCACCGACTTCGCCGACGACGGCACCCCGATCGGACTCGACGGGTCCCCCGAGCACGCCCGCCGCGCGATCGACCGCTCCCTCAGCCACCTCGGCACCGACCACGTCGACCTCTGGTACCTGCACCGCGCCGACCCGAACGTGCCGATCGAAGACACGATCGGTGCGATGGCTGAAGCCGTCACCGCCGGCAAGGCCCGTGCCATCGGCGTCTCGGAGACCTCCGCCGAGACCCTGCGCCGTGCGCACGCGACGTTCCCGATCACCGCGATCCAGTCGGAGTACAGCCTGTTCGAGCGTGACGCCGAACACAACGGCGTCCTCGACACCGCCAGGGAGCTCGGCATCGGGTTTGTGCCCTTCTCACCGCTCGGGCGGGGGTTCCTGTCCGGGAACATCACCAGGAAGGACGGCCTCCCCGCCGGCGACGCCCGACGGAACCTCCCCCGGTTCTCCGACGAAGCCATCGACGCGAACCTCCGCATCGTCGACGCACTCACGGTCATCGCAGACGAGAAGGGCGTCACCACGGCGCAGCTCGCCCTCGCGTGGCTGATCCGGGCCGGTACCGTGCCGATTCCCGGCACCACGAGGGCATCGCGTGTCGAGGAGAACGTCGCCGCTGCCGACGTGGTGCTCACCGACGGCGACCTGGATCGCATCGAGGCGGCCGCACCGCACGGTGTCGTCGTCGGCGCCCGCAACACCGAGGCCGGGATGGCGCGAGACCGCGGCTGACCGAGGTGCGTGGCGGGAGTGCTCACTGCACCCTGCTGCTCGGAGGTTCGTCGCGGATCAGGTCGACGGGTCGAACCGGTACATCCACGCCGCAGGTCCCCCACGGTCTCGCCGCGCCGTGAACGCTGCGCCGGGCAGGACGAACCGATCGCGGACGATGGATCCCACCCTGCCGAGCGTCTTGCTCGTGTCCAACAACTCCCCTTGGCGCGTGATGGCGCGCACACGCTGACCGCGTCGCTCGTGCATGTGGACCGCAAGGGTCGTTGCCGGCACGCCACTCGCCACCAGCGAACCGAGGATGACGGCGTCCTCGAGAGCGAGGGAAGCACCCTGCCCCGCCGTCGGAGGAATCGCGTGTGCCGCGTCCCCGACGAGGACCACCCGCCCGCATCCCCACCGCACCGGGCGCGGCGTGGTGCGCGACGCCCACACGTCCACGTCGGCCGAGCCCGCCAGCAGGGCAGGCGTCGGCAGGACGTCCCGCCCGACGAGACGCGGGAGCATCGCGACCCACTCGGCTCCGGTCATCCCGACTGCAGCTGAGGCGCCGCCGTCCACGGCGCTGAGCCGGGGGTTCGCGAACCACATGACGGTGGAAGCGTCGACCCGCAACGTGCAGACGAAGCAATCCCTGCCGAACCGGAACTGCAGGGTGCCTGCGGGACCGGTCTCGGATTCCGTGAGCCCGGTGCCGGAGGAACTGCCACCGATGTTGACGACGGGAGCCAGCACATCCGTCGGGGTTGCGCCACCGTGCTCGGGTCCGTGGCTCCCGAAGGTGCGTCGGACAGCGGAACCGATGCCGTCGGCGCCGACGACGATGTCTGCGGTGAACCGCTCGAGCGTCTCGGTGAGCACGCTCGCCCGGTCACCCTCGTCGACAGCGCTCAGCACCCGGGCGCCCTGGATGATCGTGATGCCCCGCTGTTCCGTGTCGGTCCGGAGGAGCCGGTGGAGATCGGCTCGTTGCAGCGAACGGGTCGCGCCCTCCTCCTGCTGGAGCCCGAGCGGGAGCTCCGCGGTCAGCCGCCCCTTCGGGTCGAAGGTCTGCAACCGCGGCGTCGGGACCCCGATCTTCGAGACGGCGGCGCCGAGACCGAGCGCACGGAGCGCTCCGACCCCGTTGCTGGCCACCTGCAACCAGGATCCGGCGTCGTCTGCAGCGCCGGTGCTCCGCTCGAGCACGATCGGGACGTGCCCTGCTCGGTGCAGCGCGATGGCTGTGGCGAGGCCTGCGACACCGCCCCCGACGACGATTGCGTGCATGCGATGAACCCGTTCGTCTCGTCACGGAAGTCGTCGCACTCGCGCCGGACCTGCCGGGGTTGCGCTCGTGAGACGATCGTATGACCGGACGCGACCAGGTGCGCTGAGAAGCGTTGCAGGCTCACTCGCTGGACAGCGCGCCGTCGGACTCCCGCGCCCTTCGATCGCCATCCGGCAAGGTGGATGCATGACCGACTCCGACCCGTCCACCGTCCACTTCCACCAGAAGCACCACGAAGCGATCATCAGCGGCGAGAAGGTCACCACCGTCCGGTGGAACGAATCCGTGCGGGTCGGCGATGCGACGTTCGTGTTCGACGACCACCCGGCTGCCGAACCGCTGGCCGGCACGATCACCGCCGTGCACCAGTACCGGCTCGACACCCTCACCGCAGAACAGGCGCGCCAGCCTCCTGAGACGGACATGCGGCTCTTCGGGCAGCAGCTCCGCGAGAACTACTACCCCGACATGCCGGACGATGCTGTCGTCGAGGTGGCCGAACTCTCGATCAAGCCCGCTCGATAGCCGTTCCGGCTGCGTGTCGTCGCGGTCCGCTGTCCGGGGATCGAGCGCGTGCGGAGCGCTGCGGGTCTCGGGAACCTGGCCAGCACCCCGACAACACGTCTCGCTCGCCGATCTGCTGGCGGCGTCGTCCCGCGAGCCGATCGACCTTCGGGCGGTGGTCTTGCCTGCGACGGCTGGCCGAGCTCCACACCAACTATCTTGGGGTGAGCAGAAGTTGGAGGGAGCGATGTTGTTGCTGCAGTTCCTCGTGCCGGTCGCACTGGTTGTCGTCGTCGTGCTCATCTTCCTCGCCGCTCGCGGAAGCATGGGCCGGAGCCCGCTGCAGGATCAGCAGGACGCCGAGTGGCGAGCACGGCGTGACGAGCGACGGCGAGCCCGAGCAGCGCGTCGTTCCGGCGGCCGGTAGCCGATCCGCTGCCGACACCGCGTCTCGATGTTCGGCGTGCCGGTTCGTCCTACGCTGGCGGTGTGGACGAGTGGTGGGATCTTGTGGACGCGGCCGGGGTGCCGACGGGTGGGACGTTCCGGCGCGGTGACGCGGGTTGGCCGGGTGGGGCGTTCCATCTGGTGGTCACGGTGTGCGTCCACCGGGCCGACGGAACCGTCCTGCTCACGCAGCGGGCGCCGACGAAGGAGTTCGCCTTCGGGTGGGAGTTCCCCGGTGGGAGCGCGTTCGCAGGCGAGACTGGTCGTGCAGCTGCGTGCCGAGAGCTGCTCGAGGAGACCAACGTCACCGTCGAGCCCGAGGCGCTGCGCCGCGTCGGCCGCTTCACGGAGGAGACGGCGCTCGTGGACCTCTTCGTCGTGCAGGAGCCGAGTGGTTCAGCGGTGCAAGCGGATCCTGCCGAGGTGATGGACTGGCGCTGGGTCTCCCTGTCGGAGGTCAGCACGCTTCGCACGAGCGGGGTGATGGCGGCCCCGTGGGGGCCGCGGCTGGATGCGCTGTGGCCCGCGGCGACGGCAACGATCCTGGCCGCCGACGACTCCCGAGAGCGCACGTCTCCGCCGCACGAGAGCTGGTGACACCCTTGCGCCAGGCCGGAGACCCTGATCGATCGACCTCGCCGCCTCACCGCCAGCTGACGAGAGAACGATCGACCACAGCTCGCGCACGCGCGATGTGACCACGCACGGTCGAGTGCGGCAGACCCAGCGCCTCGGCGATCTCGGCGTAGGACCGACGCTCGAGATGGCGCAACTCCCAACACCGTCGCTGCATCGGCGCCATACCGTCGATGACCCGCTGCGCGGCTGCGACCAGCGATACTCGCTCCGCGACGGCTCCCGGGGCGTTGTCGACGGATTCAGGAGCCGTCTCATCGAGTTGCGTCCGGTACCGCGTCGCAGCACTCCGGAGCCGATCGAAGCTCCGGCGTCGGACCGTGGTCACGAGCCATGCCGTGACCGCGTCAGCATCGCGCAGCGCTTCGAGATGGGTCCACGCGGCGATGAAGGTCTCCTGCACGACGTCGTCGGCTTCACTGGACCCGCGCAGGATCCGCACGGCGATCGTTCGGAGCAGCGCAGCATTCCGCCCGACGATCATCGCGAACGCGCGATCGTCCACGGCGCCGGGAGCCACTCGCATCGGTGCCGCCGGCGGAGCGAATGCGTGCTGCTCCTTCACTGGGTTCCGTCGCCGGACCGGGGACTCGAGCACCCCGGTCGGGGCGGACGCGGTCTGCTGCAGTGTCATCATCGACATACGGGTCCACTCCTCGGATCAATTGCGTGAGGATGTTTCGGACTCGTGGAGCAGGAGGGTGGGTGGGCGAAGGTCCCCAGTGCGAGGGCCAGGACGCCGGAACGACAACCGCTCGCTGCGGAAGCGCGGTCCGGAACCGGACGTTCTACCGAGGCAGAGAACGGGACCGCGGCGATCCGGTCGGCGACGCGGTGGATGCGGCGGCGATCGTCTACGAGCCGACGAGCCCCGTTGCCAAGGCGACGATCACACCGACGCCGGCGAACACTGCAACCAGACCCCCGACGATCGCGGCGAGCTGCTGGTCCTTGTTCATCCCCATGGTCGGAGCATACGAGTTCCGACCGCTCGGTCGTGGCCTTCGGTCTCTGTAACGGACCCTGCAGCACCGTGGTCCCGAGCCGGACTGCATGCGTTGTGGCGCAGCCCCAGCACGTTCTGGTCCGGCCTCGTGAGTGGGCCCTGCCGGGATCGAACCGACGACATCCACGGTGTAAACGTGGCGCTCTACCAGCTGAGCTAAAGGCCCTCACCACGATCCTAGGGTGTCAGCGCTCGATCGTCGTCGAACCGAGCAGGCACGTCACGACGTCCCGCACCGGGGTCGATCGCACCGGATCACGAGGCCAGGCACGTCCTCGTCCCGGTCTTCCGTCGCACCACCGGACAGCACGATCGGGGTGTCGTCGGCGGTCAGGCCGATCGCCAGTGTGCCGGTGCTCGACCGTGCGTCCTGCAGCGGCGGGAACCGGGCGATCGTCGTCTGCTCGGAATCGGTGCACCGCGCATCACGGCACGACAGGAGTCCCAGGGTGCCGCGTTCCTCGTCACGGACCGCGACGAGTGGCCGCCCCGATCGGTCGATGACGAACGCCGGGAGCAGGTTCGTCGGCCCGTTCGGCGTGATGTCCGTGTGTGACGAAGACGAGCACGCCGCATCCGCGCAGAACGTCAGCCGTTGGGTCGCGATCCCGTTCGACCGCGCGAGCACGACCGGGTTCCCGTCGCCGCCGATCGCCACCCGTGCGTCGTACGCCTCGTCCCACGCCCGGACCGGCTTGCCCGGCGGGATCGCGTGCGACAGGTCGCGGACGACGGGCTGGCCGCCGTCCGGGCGGAACGACACCAGCTGCAGGGCGGAGAAGGTCGGTGAACCAGCGTCGGTCTCGGACACCAGCGAGACCACGGCGGTGCCGTCCGGCGCGACGGCGACGTCCACACCCTGGTGGTCCAGCGGCGGGATCCACGGCAGCGCCACCTGCCGAACCGTGTGTTCGGCGCAGGACACGTCCTCGCAGAACACGGCGACCAGGTGCGAGCGTCCTTCCGGTTCACCGCCGCGGGCGATCCCGACCACGACCGGCCGGTCGCCGGAACTCGCGACTGCCACGTCGGTCATCCAGTAGCTGACGCGCCCCTGCTCGGTCTCCACGATGTCGACGGCGGCGACCGTGGTGCGGCGCCCTTCCGGGCGGTCCACGGCCGGCGCCTCGTCGGCGGAGTCACGCTTCTCCGCCCGTCTCCCCGCGGGCCAGGCGGCACCGTCCGACTTCGGTGCCACATCGAGTTGGTCCGCGCGTGAGTGCACGACCTCGAGCTCGTACTGCTGCGCTTCCTCGCCGTCGAACCGCACCTTCCACTGGGCGGTGAGCAACCCACCGTCGCCGGCGCTCCCGATCGCGGAGCCGCCGGTCAGGCCGGGCATCTCGACGGGGGTGTCGCACGACGCGTCCCCACACATCCGCAGACGGCTGGGCGGTGTCGACGGCGTGCTCACGACCGCCGTCCGGCCTCCGACGTCCGCGATGTCGCCGCCGAGCAGGCCGCGCGCATCCGCAGGGGCGGCGTCGTACTGCACGACGCCGATCGGATTGCTCGAGACGATCACCGCGAACACCACCGCCGGGACGACCACCACGCCCGCTCCGACGAGTCCAGGTCGCGCCCGTCGTCCCCCGGCCACCGGGTCCGTCGTCAGCGGTGACCGGAGCCGACCGCCGTCGTTCCGTGTCGCGGCCCCGCGCACCGCGATCGCGACGACGACCAGCACCAGGCCGGTCACGGCGATGCAGCACCAGGCCACGACGACGCTGCTCCGGAGCGCCGACGGCGGCAACAGGCGCAGCAGCAGCAGGACGCCGACCCCGAGCACCGTCACCAGTGTCGCTCCCCCGACGAGCGCACGACGTGGCGTCGCCGTCGCCTCGTGTCCACCACGGACGATGACCCGACCAGATCCCCAGGCGCGACGGTAGGCCGATCGACGGGGCACACCGGCCACGACCAGCGCCCAGCCGAGCAGCAGCGGCGCCACGATGACGGCACCGACCGCCAGCAGCACGACGATCACGACGGTGCCCCATCCACCTGCCCGCCACCACACAGCGGTGGCCGTCACCACCGCCACCGCCACCAACGCGACGAGAGCGGCCTCGACGACGAGCCGCCGGTGGTGGACCGACCACCGCCAGGCGTCGCGCGGCCCCGCCACCGCATCGTCTGCGGCCGCGAGCACGACCACGGTGGCTGCGGTCACCCCGAAACCGACCCCGAGCGCCGCGATGACCGCGCCCACGGCGAAGAGGGGCGCAGGCACCCCGGTCCCGTCGAGGGCCGCGAACGCACCGTTCACCAGGGCGACCCGACCACCCGGTACGCCGAGCAACAGCACCACCCCGGCCAGCAACAGCCCGGCAGCGAACGGCACCCCGAAGGCGAACACCGCACGGCCACCGCTCCAGGCGATCAGCGGCACGGGTGGTGGGCCGTACTGCCGCCGCACCGCGGTCCCCGTCGATCCGGCGCCTGCGACACCCGTCCCCGGTCGTGCATCATCCATCTGCTCGTCCCCCTCCGACAGCGTCCGCCCATGCTGTCAGGTTCGACGGCACACGTCCAGAAGGTGACATTTCAGCCGTCAGCCCGCCCCGGTGCACAAGCAACCG
The DNA here is from genome assembly GCF_001864905.1 of Curtobacterium sp. MCBA15_007. Lineage (NCBI taxonomy): Bacteria > Bacillati > Actinomycetota > Actinomycetes > Micrococcales > Microbacteriaceae > Curtobacterium > Curtobacterium sp. MCBA15_007. Next base: position 107,520 of record NZ_MJGM01000015.1, on the reverse strand, counting down.
ACCCGAATGGTTTAGCCCAAACCTTACTTTCAACGATATGAAGCTCTACGCTTAACCCATGCAGCCCGAGCCCGTGTTCGCCGTGATCGTCGACCTGGTCGACTCCCGCACGCTCGCGGACCGCTCCGCAGCCCAGCACGACGTCGAGCGCGCGTTCGACAGTACCGCTGACGTCACCGCCCTCGATCCCCTGCGCGCCACCGTCGGCGACGAGTTCCAGGTCATCTACAACACGCTCACCGACGCGCTGCTGGCGACCACGGCAGCGACCCTCGCGCTCCCCCAGACGGTGCAGATCCGGCTCGGCATCGGCCGCGGACAGGTCCGGACGATCGGTACCGGCGGCGGGGGCCCCCTGCAGGACGGCCCCGGCTGGTGGTCGGCGCGGGACGCCATCAACGAGACCCACCGCCGCGAGGACGGCCGGACCGCGTTCCTCCGGTCCTGGTACCACGACGCGGACGACCGCCACGGAACGACAGAACGCCTCGTGAACGCCTACTTCCTCGGTCGCGACCACGTCGTCTCGCGGCTCGCACCCCGCGCCCGCCGGATCGCACTCGGGCTCGTGCAGGGCCGGACGCAGGCGCAGATCGCCGCGGACGAGGGGATCAGCCCGTCGGCGGTGTCCCAGACCGTGCAGAAGTCGGGCGTGGCAGCCGTGGTCGAGGGCCTCCGCGTCCTCGGGGACGGGGACCGCTGATGCTCGCCGGTGTCCTCCTCGCCCTCGTCGGGCTGGCCGACGTCGTCCGAGCACGGACCGGGACGGACGCGGCACCACGGCGCGTGCTGACCACCACCGTGATCGTCCTGCTCTGGGCCGCCGTGACGACGACGGCGGTGCTCGGCCTCGGCCTCGCCGTCTGGTCGGCGCTCGTCACGGTCGTCCTCGCAGCCCTGTGGGTCGCGACCACGATCCCGGTGCGCTCCGGCGGAACCCCCGGCGGTCGGGATCGACCACTCCCCTGGCTCCGCCGCTCGGGGTCCTGGCCGGCCGTCCTGCTCGCGGTCGCCGTCGCCGTGCTACTGCTCTGGGCGCCGGGCCCGGACGCGTCCGGCTTCGTGGTCGACTGGCACCGCGACGCCGGCCCGACGTTCGTCGGAGCCGTCCCGCTCGCAGCGATCGTCGCCGGCGTCGGCTCGGCGCTGTTCCTGGTCGACTCGGCCAACGTGGTCGTCGCCCAGGCGCTGCCACCGGGGCTGTCGTCCGACGCACGGCCCGACGCGGCGGCAGTGGCCGAGCAGACCCGCCGCAAGCGCTTCGGCTGGCGCCGCACCGCCAAGGCACCCGCGGCCGACGCAGCCGCAGCCGCAGCCGCGGACAGCACGGTCACCCTCAAGGGCGGACGCATGATCGGCCCGATCGAGCGGCTGCTGCTGGCCGGGTTCTCGTTGGCCGGCGCCTTCCCCGTCGTCGCCGCCCTGATCGCCGCGAAGGGGATCGTCCGGTTCCCCGAGATCCGCCGCGAGACGACCGGGTACCAGGCCGAGTACTTCCTGATCGGCAGCCTGGTGAGCTGGGCGATGGCCTTCGCCGCCGCCGGTATGTGCTGGTTGCTGGCCCTGGGCTGACGAACGCACCCGGCCCCCGATGTCCGCAGGTACGCTCTCCTGCGTGAACGGTGTCGGAGTCGGTGTGCTCGACGAAGCCGGGCGGCTCCGCCTGCTCGGTGCAGGTGTGACGGGTGCCGCCTTCGCCGTCGTGCTGGTCATGCTGGTCCTGTCGTCGTGGACCGAGGCGACGACCACCGTCCTGGTCTCGGTCGGCATCCCGACCGCGGCGGCCGGAGCCGCGATCGCCGTCGTCCTGCAGCGCCGAGCCTGGCGCGCCGAGGGCGGCTACGAACGGTCGATCGTCGTCCGCGAGTGGATCGCCGACGGCCAGGTGCCCGCCGGGGTGCCGGCAGACCAGTGGATCCCGCTCGTGCAGGCCCAGGCCGACCGCGAAGGCGCCGGCTGGGGCAAGGTCGTCCTCGGCGTGCTGTGGATCGCGATGACGTGGTCGATGCGCGACCAGCACGGCACGCTCATCACGACGATGCTCATCGTGCTCTGGAGCGCGATGGCCCTGTGGGCGGCCGTCTGGGTCATCCCCCGTGCCCGGGCAGCGCGAGCGCTCCTGCGTCGCGGCGTCTCCACGATCGGCTGAACCCCGCTCGGCTGAACCCCGCTCGTGCGCGCCTGACTACGCTCGGACCCATGCAGAGTCGCACCCTCGGCCGCACCGGCCGCTCCGTCTCCCCCATCGGCCTCGGCACCTGGCAGTTCGGCGGTGACTGGGGTCCGGTCTCCGAAGCCGACGCGAACGCCGTCATGGACGCCTCCGTCGAGTCCGGCGTCACCCTGTTCGACACCGCCGACGTCTACGGTGACGGCCGGAGCGAGCAGCTCATCGGCGCGTGGCGCGCCGCGAACCCCGACGTGCCGCTGACGATCACCACGAAGATGGGCCGTCGCGCCGACCAGGTCCCCGAGAACTACGTCGCCGCGAACTTCCGCGAGTGGGTCGACCGCTCCCGCCGGAACCTCGGTCAGGACACGCTCGACCTCGTGCAGCTGCACTGCCCGCCGACCCCGGTCTACGCGGACGACGCCGTCTACGACGCCCTCGACGCCCTGGTCGCCGACGGCTCGGTCGCCGCCTACGGCGTCAGCGTCGAGACCGCCGACCAGGCGCTCACCGCGATCGCCCGGCCCGGCGTCGCGAGCGTCCAGATCATCCTCAACGCGTTCCGGCTCAAGCCGCTCGACCGCGTGCTGCCGGCCGCTCTGGAGGCAGGGGTCGGCATCCTCGCGCGCGTCCCGTTGGCCTCGGGGCTGCTCTCCGGCAAGTACACGACCGACACGTCGTTCGCCGAGGGCGACCACCGCAACTACAACCGCCACGGCGAGGCCTTCGACCAGGGCGAGACCTTCAGCGGCGTCGACTACGACGACGGCGTGCGCGCCGCCCAGACCTTCGCGGCGTCCCTGCCGGACGCCGTCTCCGTCCCGCAGGCAGCGCTCGCGTGGATCATCGCGCAGGACGGCGTGACGGCGGCGATCCCGGGCGCGCGCAACCCGGAGCAGGCGCGTTCGAACGCCGCTGCCGGCGACCTGCCGCCGATCGAGGGACTCGACGCCACCGTCCGCGACCTGTACGACACGTGGTTCCGCGCGAGCGTCCACGACCGCTGGTGAACCTGCGGAGCGTCGCGGTCGCGGTGGCCGCACTCCTGCTGCTGTCCGGGTGCGCGGCGCCCGGAGCGGTGACCACCCGTGACGCTCCGCCGTGGCCACGCCCGACGGACCTGACGGCCCGCGCGGAGTCCGCCGGGCTGCACAACGTCTGGGGCGAACGGCTGGCCGAGCACGTGCACTCGCACCTGACGATCCTGGACGGCGACGAACCGGTGACCGTCCCGGCGAACATCGGTCACTCCGACGACCGCGAGTTCGCCGCCGAGATCCACACGCACGACACCTCGGGCATCGTGCACGTCGAGTCCCCGACGAAGCAGACGTTCACGCTCGGGCAGTTCTTCGACGAGTGGGGTGTCTCGCTCGGCCCGGAGCACGTCGGTGGCCTGCGCGGCGAACTGACCGTGTGGGTCGACGGGCACCGACGGATCGGCAACCCGCGGTCGATCGAGCTGACGGACCTGCGGCAGGTCGTCCTCATCGTCACGACCGTGGGCGAGGTCCCCCGCCTGCCAGCTCCCTTCGACTGGCCGCCGCAGTACGACTAGCGCCGGAACCGGCTCGCTTCAGGCCTCCTTCGCAGCGACCCACGACAGGTCGAGGTCCCACTGCTCGACCGAGCCGGCCGGCAGCTGCCACACGTACTCGTTCTTGAGCTTCTTGCCGTCCTCACGGAACGGCCCCGTCCGGTACGGGTAGAACGCGACCGTCGGCAGTGTGCCGGGCGGGGCCGTGCGGATCGCGTTCGAGAAGTCCTTGTTCAACCGGCGGAGCTCGGCGATCACGGCGCCGCGAGCGGCATCGGCGTCGAACCCACCGGCGCCCGAGGCGAGCTGGAACGCGATGTGCAGCTGCCGGTCCCCGTGGTCGTCCTCGTAGCTGATCAGCCGGTGGTTCTCGACGGCTTCGAGCAGCTCCGGGTCGCCGTACACGACGTCCCGCACCACGTCGGGCGCGACGACGGCCCCGTTGTAGTCGACGGACAGGTCGGACCGGCCGTAGTGGAACAGCAGCGGCAGGTCGAGCTCGGCCTCGGCGGCGAGCGCCGCGTGCCCCGTCGCCCGCAGCACGGAGCGGAGTTCCTTCATCCGCACCACGTGTCCGCGGTCGTGGATGTTGTACCGGATGCGGGGGCTGATGTTCTCGGAGCGGGCGATCGTCACGACGAGTTCGCCGAGGTCGTTCGTCTCGATCAGGTAGCCGAACGGGTTGAACTGGAACACCATCGGGAGCACCCCGTACTCGCCCTGCTTGGTCAGGGCGGCGGAGAGTTCCGGTGAGGCGGCGATCGCCCGGCGGAGCTGCACGCTGAACGGTGTCTCGATGCCGAGGTTGATCTCGAGGTCGCTCGCCCCGTAGGAGCCGAGGACGGCCTGCGCGTACTGCTCGATGTGGGCGCGCATGTTCTCGCTGATGCCCTCGCCCCCGAACGCGGCGACGATCGTGTACTGGCTCCAGTCGAGCCGGTCGTCCTCGAACAGGGCCTTCAGGAACGGTGGGTAGCTGCAGATGATGTAGGTGAAGTCGGTGCCGAACTCGCGCATCGTCTGCACGATCTTGTCGCGGTCCGGGCCGATCGACTTGATCATGGAGGACTCGGTGAGCGAGGCGGTGACGTTCATCCCGGTGGCCCAGGCCCCGAGCGAGAAGGCGTTGAGCACGAACGGCTGTTTGGACAGGTCCTTCGCGGTGCGGGAGAACCCGAGCTGCAGCAGCTGTCGGGTGGCCTGGCGTTCGTCGGGGCCGCGCACCCAGCTGGTCGGGGTGCCGCTCGATCCGCTGGACTCGTCGACGACGACGCCGCGTCGGGGCAGGCGTCCGTCGATGCAGCGTTCGGGGATGCTCCAGCGCTTGACGTAGGAGTCCTTGTCCATCTCGGGCAGTCCGGAGATCGCCGCGGCGATCCCGCCGCGGGTGTCGAGCCTGGAGGCGCGTCCGGACTCCGCCAGGAACGCGCGGTAGGCGGGGACCCGCTTGGCGGCCCGTTCGGCGGTCCGCCAGGCGCGCCAGCGTCCGAGGGTCCAGCGGAGCGGCTCGATGCCGGGCGTGAGCAGGAGCTTGTGGGTGCCGACGCGGGGCATGAACAGTGCGACGAAGGTCTCGACCACCCACACCACCGTGAACACCGCTGCGCGCTTCACCGGGTCCCCCCGACGGTCATCGCTGCTGCGGGGCGGCGGTGTGCCAGGGGTGGTGGGTCGCTGTGTCCGAAGCGGAACAGCATCCAGGCCATCCGCCCGTCGGACTCGTCGACGCCCGCGCGTTCCACGAACGCGGCGTGTGACCGCGGGTTGGTGATCACGGTGCCGAAGGGGTGCATCGCGATGCCGCGTGCGGAGAACTCGAGCCAGATGCGCATGAAGACCCGGCCGGCCTCGACGTACTCGGCCGGGGTGCTGAACGGTCCTTCGAGCCAGGCGAGCTGTCGGACGCCCCGCATGGTGGACAGGTACACCCTGCGGAAGACCCCGCCGATGCCCGGTGCCTGCCAGAGTCCGCGGTGCTCCATGGCGAACCGGAGCACCGGGCCGGGCATGAGCATCGTCTCGGCGGACAGTCCGTCGCCGGTGGCCGCTGCCTGTCGCTTCGAGAACCGCAGCCAGTGCAGGATCTCGTCGTGCACGGCGTCGTGCTGCAGGTCGTCGAACAGGGTCTCCTGGTTGACGCGGACGATCTCGTCGACGGTGGCACGGTCGTCGGTGGTGCGGAAGCGTTGCCCGGCCGCCGAGGCGATGGCGGCTGCGGCCTCGATCGCGGTGGCGTCCACCAGGGTCGAGTCGTAGGGCCTGCGTGAGGTGCGCCGGGCGAGGAAGCCGGCCAGGGCCTCCCGGTCGTCGGCGGTGACCACGTGCGGACGCAACGTCACGGTGCCCAGCCGGTGCAGGTGGTCCTCGGCACCAGCGCCGAGCCGACCGAAGTCCATCTCGGCGTGGTCGAGCTGTTCCTGCACGGTGAACCCGTGCGCCCGTGCCACCACGTCGAGCCCGGCCAGGAACACCCCGGCGCAGACGTGCCCGAACGGGATGCCGAACGATTCCGCCGGCAGCCCCCGTCGCAGGTCGTAGAACACGGTCGCGGTGTGGTCGTCCTCGACGCGCACGACGATCGGTTGCGAGTTGTGCGGCGACGGGTAGTGCCGCGCGTCCTCGATGATGCCCGTCCACGGTGATGCCATCGTTCCCCCTCGGTGGTCCCTGGCGACGATCATACGAACCCCTGCCGTCCGCCATGCCCGTCGGGGCATGCACGGTGGAGGACTCCTGCGTACCCTGCTCCTCGTGCAGACCATCCGGACCGGGACCGACCTCGCCGCGGTCGAGGACGTCGTCGACGCCGTCGCGGCCCACGGCGAGCGGTACCTGGACCGCGTGTTCACCGTCCGGGAGCGCGCCGACACCGGTGACGACCCGGAGCGCCTGGCGGCTCGGTTCGCCGGCAAGGAGGCCGTGGTGAAGCTGCTCCGGCCGGCCCCGGACCAGGCGATCCCGCTGCGTGACGTCGCCGTCGTGCTCGACGCCGCCGGCGCCCCCACGGTCACGCTCTCCGGGGCGGCGGCAGCGCTGGCGGAGTCGATCGGGTGCGGCCCGATCGCGATCTCGCTGGCGCACGAACGGGGGCTTGCGGTGGCGACGGCGGTGGCCCTTTCCGAGTGGTGACCCGGGGCGCGTGACAGGGGTGCGGTTTCCCGCATCCGCACGGCGGTTTCCCGAGGGCTGTTCCTCCTTATGGTTGCCGTCATGGAACAGGACCCGAACCCCTCCAGCGCCACCGCGACGATCGCCGGACCGGCCACCGACCAGGCTGTCCGCCGCGCCCTCGCCGAGCACGGCCGGCTGACGGTCGACGCGTGGGACGTCGCGCCGATCGCCGACCTCTACGTCCTCGGCCTGACCTCGCACGCGACCGTCAACGTGATGCTCGCGGTGGAGTCCGAGCTCGACGTCGAGTTCCCCGACTCCGTGCTCAACCGGTCCACCTTCGCCAGCGTCGAGTCGATCACCGCCGCCGCGGAGCTCGCCGCGGAGCTCGCCTCGTGACCCTGGTCCTGCCGGCACCGTCGGTCGTCGACCGGTTCGCCGAGCGTGCGAGCGCGGTGGCCGAGGTCGCCGCGCAGTTCGCCGACGAGGTCGACCGCGACGCCCGGCCCCCGCGTGAGGCCATCGCCGCGATGCGGGAGTACGGCCTGCTCGCGGCAGCGGTGCCGACCGAGCACGGTGGCGAGGGCGCCTCCGTGGCCGAGCTCTCGGCGATCGCGACCGAGCTCGGCCGGGCCTGTGCCGCGACCGGCATGGTGTTCGCGATGCACCAGGGCCAGGTCATGGCGCTCTGGCGGCACGGCGGCGACGGTGCCGGCGTGCTCGAGACCATCGAGGCCGTCCGGGGCGGGGCACTCGTCGCGTCGGCAACGAGCGAGCGCGGCGTCGGCGGCGACGCCCGGCGTTCCACCTGCTCCATCGAGCCGACCGACGACGGCCGGATCCGCCTGCGCAAGGACGCGCCGGTGATCTCCTACGCCACCGAGGCCGACGCGGTGTTCGTCACCGCGCGACGCGACCCGGACGCCCCGGCGTCGGACCAGCGACTGCTCATCTGCCGCACCGACACGATGGTCCTGTCGCAGACGTCGACCTGGGACACCTTGGGGCTCCGCGGCACCTGCAGCAACGGGTGGATCCTCGACACCGAGACGACGACCGACCGGGTGTTCCGCGACGACTACGCCGCGATCTCCGCCCAGACCGTCCTGCCGGTGTCGCACGTGCTGTGGGCCTCGGTCTGGCTCGGCATCGCCGTGTCGTCCGCCGAACGTGCCCGCAGCGCCGTCCGCAAGCAGGCCCGGGCAGCCGTCGGCACGACCCCGCCCGGTGCCCTCCGGCTCGCCGAGCTCCTGGTCGACCTGCAGGCGCTGGCCGACTCGGTGCGCCACGCCGCCGAACGGTTCGACGCCGCCGCCGACGACCCGGACGTGCTGGCCTCGAGCGCGTACGCCCTCGCCGCGAACGCCCTGAAGATCGGTGCGTCCGAGCGCGTCACCGACATCGTCACGAAGGCGCTGCGCATCGTCGGGATCGCCGGCTACGCCGCATCGGGTCCGATGAGCATCGCCCGCCACCTCCGAGACGCCCACGGTGCCGCCGTCATGGTGAGCAACGACCGTCTCCTGGGGAACGACGCCGACCTGGCCATCATGACGGGAGTGATCCTGTGACCACCACGGACACCACCACGCACACCACCGACGCCTCCACCGCGGACACCGCGGACACCGCGGACACCGCGGACACCGCCGGCACGGACACCGCCACGGCGCTCGACGCCGCCCGCGCCGCCCTCCGCGCCCGCCTGCTCACCGACGGCGTGCTCCTCGACCTCGGCACGCCCGGCCTCTACGGCCGCACCGGGGTCTTCGAGCGCGTCTCCGCCGCGGTCGACGCCGCAGCGGTCCGCAGCCAGCAGCACCTCGGCGCCGAGGTCCTGCGTTTCCCGCCGGTCGAGCCGCTCGCGTCCTTCGAGCGCACCGACTACATCGCGTCGTTCCCGGACCTCGCCGCGTCGATCTCCGGGTTCACCGGCGACGACCGCACCCACCGCGCGCTGCTCGCCGCCCGCGAGCGCGGTGAGCGCTGGGAGGGCTTCCTCGAGCCGGCCGACCTCATGCTCACCCCCGCTGTCTGCCACCCCGTCTACGGCCTCCTCGGCGACACCGTCCCGCAGCAGGGTCGGTTCCTCGACGTCCTGGGCGACTCCTTCCGCCGGGAGCCCTCGCTCGACCCGATGCGCCTGCAGGCCTTCCACATGCACGAGTTCGTGCACGTCGGCACCCCCGCGTCCGCAGCGGCCCACCGCGACGGCAGCATCCCGGTGATGCGCGCCCTGCTCGAGTCAATCGGGCTCGAGATCGACGTCGTCCCCGCCAACGACCCCTTCTTCGGCCGCGTCGGGCAGATGCTCGCCCGCAACCAGGTCGAGCAGGCCCTGAAGTTCGAGTTCGTGACGAAGGTCTACGGCGCCGACCACGACGCCACCGCGATCAGCTCCGCGAACCTGCACGAGGACCACTTCGGCACCTCGTTCGGCCTGCGCACCGAGGACGGGCAGGTGGCGCACAGCGCCTGCATCGCGTTCGGCCTGGAACGCATCACCATCGCCCTGTTCGCCGCCCACGGCACGGACCTCGACGCCTGGCCGGCGTCCGCCCGCGCCGCCCTGGCACTGTGACCACGCTGCACGGCTGGTCCGGATCGCCGGCGATCCGCGCCGCGGTCCAGCTCCCCGCCGCCGCGCGCGCCGGTGTCGTCATCTGCCCGCCGCTCGGGCAGGAGGGCGTCATCGCGTACCGCACGCTCCGCCTGCTGGCCGACCGTCTGGAGGCCCATGGCATCGCCTCGGTGCGCTACGACCCGTCCGGACGTGGTGACGGCGCACCCGACACCACGTCCGACGCGCAGGTCCGGTCCGCGCGCCACGCCGCTGCGCTGCTCCGGTCGACGGGCATCCGGGACGTCGCGTTCGTCGGGCTGGCGTCCGCCGCAATCGTCGCCGCCGCTGCCGCCCAGGCGACCGACGGCCTGCTCGTCTGGGACGCCCCGGCGTCCGGCAGGGGCTGGCTCCGCCGACAGCGCGCCCTGGCGACGATCACCATCGGGGCCGATCGGGTCGTCGACGGTGTCGAGAGCCTCATCGGCATCGAGGTCGACACCGACGAGGCCGCCGCACTGTCCGCCCTGGCGTTCGCTCCGCGCACCGGACCGACCGTCGCCCTCGTCCGTCCGGGTACCCGTGCGCCGAAGCCCCTCGGTGGCGTCGAGGTGACCGAGGTCACCGGCAGCGCTGAGCTGCTCGACGGCACGAGCATCCACGCCCGGATCCCCGGCACCGCCATCGACACCGCCGGCGCCTGGCTCGGTGCCTGGGCACCCACCGCTGCGGCACCCGTCGCCCCGCCCGAGCTCGACGAGGTCCTCGACGTGGACGGCCGCGTCTCGGAACGGATCGTCCGCCTGGGCCCCGAGCGGCTGTTCGCCGTCGAGACCGTGTCGTCCGCGCAGCACCACGACGCCCCGCTCGTCGTCCTGCACAACGGCGCCGCGGAGCACCGCGTCGGCGCCACCGACTACCAGGTCGGACTCGCTCGGGCCCTGGCACGCGACGGCGCTCGGGTGGTCCGCGTCGACCGCCGCGGCACGGGCGAGAGCAGCGCCGTGCACGAGGACGAGCGCAGCTTCCTGTTCGCCCAGGAGTGGGTCGAGGACCAGTCCGCCGTCGTCACCGCCCTCGGCGAACCCTCGGACCGTCTGGTGCTCGTCGGCATGTGCGCCGGTGCCTGGCTCGCGGGCCGCTCGGCCGAGGAGGCCCCACGCCTCGTGGTCGAGATCAGCCCGAACGACTACCGGCGGCATCCCGCGGCCCCCGGGAGCTACGAGGACGCCGTCCGCGCGATCGACGCCCCCTCACCGACGCGACTCTGGATCCGGCACCGCTACAACGCCCTGGTGCCGAAGGCCCTCCGCGACCGCATCGCCCGACGCGACCGGGTCGGCGGCGTCGTCGAGCACGTGCGCCCCCTCGTCGAGCACGGCACCGACGTGGTCGTGATCGTGGCCCCGGACGACGCCGCACTGTTCGACCGTCTCGGCGGGCAGAAGGCCGTGCGTCGCTACACCGGCACCGGCCGCCGTGGCGCCCTGTCGGTCGTGCGGGTCGAGGCCGGCGACCACTCGCTGTTCTCCCCCGTGATGCGGCAGGCGGTGCAGGCCGAGGTGCGCTCCCGCGTCGCGGCGACGTTCCCCGTGCCCGCCTGACGGCTGCCGACCGTGCGGCAGGCCGGCGTGCAGGAGCTCAGACGAACCCGAGCTCGTGCGCGACCGCGTCGGGACGCTCGACGTGGGCGAAGTGCCCGCACGCCTCCAGCAGCACCGTGCGGGTCTGCGGCACGAGCGCCCGCACTGCGGCCAGGTCCGAGACGCGGGCGAACACGTCGTCGCGGCCCGCGATCGCCGTCACCGGGCACGTGATCGCGCGCCACCGGTCGACGTCGTACGCCGCCGCCGACCGTGCCGCCTCGGTGAACTGCTCCGGCCGGAGCTCGTCCACGAAGGCCGCCAGGACGCTCGGGTCCAGGCGTCGCACGTGCGTGAACACCGGCGCCGCGACGAGCGGCAGCAGGCCGATCCGGGCGATCCCCCGGAGCAGCGGACGAGCGGCGCCACCGGTCACCGTCAGGCCGGCTCGCAGCAAGGTGAACGCCGGCAGGGTGCCGAGCGCCCGGACGGGGTGCCGCGCCGCACCGGCCGTCGCGACCGTCGTGCCGGACACCAGCGCGAGCGACCGGACCCGCTCGGGCGCCACCACGGCCAGGTGCAACCCGACGAACGCGCCCATGGAGTGCCCGACGACGTCGACCGCACCGAGGTCCAGTGCTCCGAGGACCGCGGTCACGGCAGCCGTGACGGCGTCGAGCCCGAGCGGACCGTCGGGGGCCGGCGAGGACCCCCAGCCGGGCAGGTCGACGAGCACCAGTCCGCGGGCACCGATGCCGTCCGCGGCGCGCAGCAGCGGGGTCCACGTCGACCAGGAGCCGGCGATGCCGTGCAGCAGCAGGAGCGGGTCCGGGCCGACGCGGTGGTGCACCACCACTGGCCCGGTCGGGGTGTCGACGACCGTGCGGGTTAGGCCCCAGGCGCCGGGCGTGACGCGCACCGGGTACGGGGCGTAGCCGTCGGAGGCGACCCCGCGACCACGCGGGTCGGTGTCGATGGCGTGCACCGGGCCTCCTGTCCGACCGTCGACGCGGATGCGTCCGTCAGCAGGGATTCGGAACGCTAGCCGACGGGGACGGGTGCCGAGCAGGCGGCGAGCCGGTCGAGGGCCGCCTTGTACTCGGCCACGTCGCGCTGCAGGCCGGGCTCGGTGATGATCGAGGCCTTGATGCGGCCCTGCACGTCGATGACGAAGGTCGCGCGGGTGGCGAAGCCCTTGTGCTCGAGGAACACGCCGTACTCCTTCGAGACCGCGCCGTGCGGCCAGAAGTCGGCGAGCAGTTCGAAGTCGTAGCCGTTCGTCTCGGCGAACGACCGCAGCGTCGCCTTCGAGTCGACCGAGATGCCGAGGAGCTCGATGCGCTGGTCCTGGAACATCGTGATGTTGTCCTGCAGGGTGCAGAGCTCGTTCGTGCACCCGGACGAGAACGCCAGCGGGAAGAAGACGAGTGCGACCGGGCGGTTGCCGCGGAAGTCGCTGAGTCGGACGTGCTCACCGAACTGGTTCGGGAGCTCGAAGTCCGGCGCGAGTGAGCCGATCTCCAGTGCCATCGCTACGTGTGCTTCTTCCTCGGGCGTGGGGTGTGCCCGTCGGGTCCGTGCGCCGCGGATCGCGTGTGCACGATCGGCCATGCTACGCCGACGACACGCGAATGCAAGCACCCGTCCACCTGCACGTCACCATCAGCATCAGCGTCGGTCCTGGGGCCTAGAGTGGACGGGGCCCCAGCCGGTCGCGACCCGACCACCGGAGCCACCATGTCCACCACCACGAGAACGAACGAGGTCAAGGGTGACGGTGAACGACCAGGACCCGTACAGCACCGGGGCGAACGACCAGGATCCGCAGGAGACCGCCGAATGGCGTGAGTCCCTGGACGGGCTGGTCCAGACCCACGGACACCAGCGCGGTCGCGAGATCATGCTGAGCCTGCTCAAGCGGTCCAAGGAACTGCACCTCGGTGTGCCGATGGTCCCGACGACGGACTACGTGAACACCATCGCGCCGGAGAACGAGCCGGAGTTCCCCGGCGACGAAGAGCTGGAGCGCCGGTACCGCCGCTGGATCCGCTGGAACGCGGCCATCACGGTGCACCGCGCGCAGCGTCCGGGCATCGCGGTCGGCGGGCACATCTCGACGTACGCGTCGAGCGCCGCGATGTACGAGGTCGGCTACAACCACTTCTTCCGCGCGCAGGACCACCCCTCCGGTGGCGACCAGGTCTTCTTCCAGGGCCACGCCTCCCCCGGCATGTACGCCCGCGCCTACATCGAAGGGCGCCTGTCCGAGGACCAGCTCGACGGGTTCCGGCAGGAGAAGTCGCACGCCGGCGGCGGCCTGTCGTCGTACCCGCACCCGCGCCTCATGCCGCACTTCTGGCAGTTCCCGACCGTGTCGATGGGCATCGGCCCGATCAACGCGATCTACCAGGCGCAGCAGGCCAAGTACCTGTCGAACCGCGGCATCAAGGACGCCATGGACCAGCAGGTCTGGGCGTTCCTGGGCGACGGCGAGATGGACGAGGTCGAGTCCCGCGGCCAGCTCCAGGTCGCTGCGAACGACGGCCTCGACAACCTGAACTTCGTCATCAACTGCAACCTGCAGCGACTCGACGGTCCGGTCCGTGGCAACGGCAAGATCATCCAGGAGCTCGAGGCGTTCTTCCGCGGTGCGGGCTGGAACGTCATCAAGGTCGTCTGGGGCCGCGAGTGGGACGACCTGCTCGCCCGCGACACCGAGGGCGCGCTCCTCAACCTGATGAACCAGACGCCGGACGGCGACTACCAGACGTACAAGGCCGAGAACGGTGCCTACGTGCGCGAGAACTTCTTCGGGCGCGACCCGAAGGCGCTCGAGCTCGTCCAGGACTACACCGACGACCAGATCTGGAACCTCAAGCGCGGTGGCCACGACTACCGCAAGGTCTACGCCGCCTTCAAGGCCGCGACCGAGCACAAGGGCCAGCCGACCGTCATCCTGGCGAAGACGGTCAAGGGCTACGGCCTCGGCCCGAGCTTCGAGGGCCGCAACGCGACCCACCAGATGAAGAAGCTCACGCTCGACAACCTCAAGCAGTTCCGCGACGAGATGCGCATCCCGATCTCCGACGCGCAGCTGGAAGAGAACCCCTACACGCCGCCGTACTACCACCCGGGCAACGACGACGAGGCGATCCAGTACATGCACGAGCGCCGTCGCGCGCTCGGTGGCTACGTGCCGGAACGTCGCACGAAGTACACGCAGTTCACGCTGCCGGACGACTCGAAGTACCAGGTCGTGAAGAAGGGCTCCGGCAAGCAGGAGGTCGCCACCACCATGGCGTTCGCCCGCCTGCTGAAGGACCTGCTGCGCTCGCCCGACTTCGGCGACCGCGTGGTCCCGATCATCCCGGACGAAGCACGCACGTTCGGCATGGACGCCTACTTCCCGTCGGCGAAGATCTACAACCCGAACGGCCAGCACTACACGTCCGTCGACCGCGAACTCCTCCTCGCCTACAAGGAGAGCCCGCAGGGCCAGATCATCCACGTCGGCATCAACGAGGCGGGCGCCCTGGCGGCGTTCACCGCGGTCGGTACCTCGTACTCGACGCAGGGCGAGCCGCTCATCCCGGTCTACGTCTTCTACTCGATGTTCGGGTTCCAGCGCACCGGCGACGCCATCTGGGCCGCCGGCGACCAGATGACCCGTGGCTTCATGATCGGCGCGACCGCCGGCCGCACCACGCTGACGGGCGAAGGCCTGCAGCACGCGGACGGCCACTCGCCGCTCCTCGCCACGACGAACCCGGCCGTCGTCTCGTACGACCCGGCGTACGGCTACGAGATCGGCCACATCGTCAAGGCCGGCCTCGACCGCATGTACGGCACGAACGAGGACGGCTCGCCGAAGCACGCCGACCCGAACGTCATGTACTACCTGACGGTCTACAACGAGCCGCTGGTGCAGCCGGCCGAGCCCGAGGGCGTCGACGTCGAGGGCATCCTCAAGGGCATGTACCTGCTCAAGCCGAGCGAGCACGACGGCCCGAAGGCCCAGCTGCTCGCGTCCGGTGTCGCCGTGCCGTGGATCCTCGAGGCGCAGCAGCTCCTCGCCGAGGACTGGGGCGTGTCGGCCGACGTGTGGAGCGTCACGAGCTGGGGTGAGCTGTACCGCGACGGTGTGGCCGCCGAGCAGCAGGCGTTCCTCAACCCGAACGAGCCGGCCCGCACGCCGTTCGTCACCGAGCGTCTGCTCGGCACCGAAGGACCGGTCGTCGCCGTGAGCGACTTCATGCACCTGGTGCAGGAGCAGATCCGTCCGTTCGTGCCGACCGACTACGCCACCCTCGGTGCCGACGGCTTCGGTTTCTCGGACACCCGTCCGGCCGCTCGCCGCTTCTTCCACATCGACGGCCCCTCGGTCGTCGTGCGGACGCTGCAGCAGCTTGCCCGCCAGGGCAAGGTCGACGGCGCGCTCGTCCAGCAGGCGATCGACAAGTACCGCCTGCACGACGTGACCGCCGGCACCACCGGCAGCGCGGGCGGCGAGAGCTGATCACCCCGTGACGACGGTCCGCCCGGACCACGAGAGCCAGGAGAGCGCGCGTGAGCGTGCGCTCTCCTGGCTCCGTCAGGTGTCCGGAGAACTCTCCACCGCGACCATCAAGCGGCTCGAGGACACCCTCCCCTGGTACAGCGAGATGCCACCGGGGCGCCGCTCCGCCGTGGGCCTCGTCGCCCAGGCCGGCATCACGTCGTTCATCAGCTGGCTCGAGGGCACTGCGTCGACGCCGTGGATCGCCGCGGCCGACGTCTTCGGGTCCGCCCCACGGGAGCTCCTGCGCTCGGTGAGCCTGCAGCAGACCCTGCAGCTCATCCGCGTCGTCGTCACCGTGGTCGAGGAACGCGCCGCCGACGACGAGATGCTGCAGGAGGCGATCCTCAAGTACTCCCGTGACATCGCGTTCGCGGCCGCCGACGTCTACGCCCGCGCGGCCGAGGCCCGCGGCCTGTGGGATGCCCGGCTCGAAGCCCTCGTCGTCGACTCGATCCTCTCGGGCGAGTACGACGACGAACTGCCGTCCCGCATCGCCGCCCTCGGGTGGCACGGGCACGGCGAGGTCGCGGTGCTCGTCGGCACCGCGCCGAAGCAGCTCGAGGTCGACCAGGTCCGTCGCACCGCACGGCACATGGACGCCGACGTGCTCGTCGGGGTCCAGGGATCGCGGCTCGTCGTGGTCATCGGTCGCGCCACCCCGCGTGACGACGTGCCCGAGGGCGAGGAGCCCGTCTCCTTCACGACCATCGCGCAGGCCCTCGAACCGCTGTTCGGCGACGGCCACCTGGTCCTCGGCAACGAGGTCCCCGGGGTCGTCGACGCCTCGACCAGCGCGAAGGCCGCCTTGGCCGGGTTCGCCGTCGCGCGTGCCTGGCGCGGTGTCCCCCGTCCGGCCCTCGCCGACGACCTGCTCCCCGAGCGCGCCCTGGCCGGTGACCCGCTGGCCCGCTCGGCCCTGGTCCAGCGCATCTACGTCCCGCTCAAGGACCAGTCGACCGAGCTCCTGCAGACGCTG
The DNA here is from genome assembly GCF_001864905.1 of Curtobacterium sp. MCBA15_007. Classification (NCBI taxonomy): domain Bacteria; kingdom Bacillati; phylum Actinomycetota; class Actinomycetes; order Micrococcales; family Microbacteriaceae; genus Curtobacterium; species Curtobacterium sp. MCBA15_007. The sequence continues at coordinate 91,025 of NZ_MJGM01000015.1, read as the reverse complement.
TGGTGCTACCTGGACACCGGCCGCTCGCTCGAGGCCACCGCCAGGGAGCTCTTCGTGCACCCGAACACCGTGCGCTACCGCCTGCGCCGCGTCGCCGACATCATCGGCTGGGACGCCACGAACGCCCGGGACGCCCTGATCGTGCAGTCGGCGCTCATCCTCGGCGCGATGTCGGAGTCCGCGACCGGCCGTCGCCGCATCACACCCCGACGCTGACGCGCCGGGACGTAGAGAACCGACAATGTCCCACCGGGATTCGTGTGGGAAGTCCACACGTGCCCTGCGGGGCGAGAACGCGAGGATTGTCCGGTGATCGTCGTCGTCGCGCCCGGACAGGGCTCCCAGACCCCCGGCTTCCTCGCCCCCTGGCTCGAGGACGCCTCCGTTCGTGAACGCGTCGGGCAGTGGTCGGAGTCGATCGGCGTCGACCTCGCCGAGCACGGCACGAACTCCGACGCGGACACCATCAAGGACACCGCGCTCGCACAGCCCCTCATCGTTGCCGCCGGCCTGGTGACCGCCGACGCGCTGCTCGCCGAGGGCCGTCGTGCCCTGGTGGGCGGGGTCGCCGGGCACTCGGTGGGCGAGTTCACCGCTGCCGCGGTCGCCGGGATCCTCGAGCCGACCGACGCCGTCGCACTGGTCGCCGAGCGGGGCCGGGCGATGGCCGACGCCGCCGCGCTCGAACCGACCTCGATGGCCGCCGTCCTCGGTGGCGACGCCGATGCGGTCGCCGCCGCCCTCGCCGAGCACGGCCTGGTGCCCGCGAACCACAACGGTGGCGGTCAGACCGTCGTCGCCGGCGCCGCGGACGCCATCGCCGCCCTCGCCGCGGCCCCGCCCGCCAAGGCCCGGGTCATCCCCCTCGCCGTCGCCGGCGCGTTCCACACCCGCTACATGGCGCCCGCCGTCGAGCGGGTCGCACCGGTGGCGGCCGCCGCGGCCGTGCAGGACCCGACCCTGCCGATCTGGACCAACGCCGACGGCTCCCGGGTGGACGACGGCCGACGCTTCGTCGACCTGATGGTCCAGCAGATCGCGAACCCGGTGCACTGGGACGCGGTCATGGAGTCCTTCTCCGCCGCCGGCGTGACCGGCATCATCGAGCTCGCACCCGCCGGTGCCCTCGTCGGCCTGGCGAAGCGCGGCCTCCGCGGCACGCCGACCGTCGCCATCAAGACCCCCGACGACCTGCCTGCAGCGATCGACCTGCTGCAGCGCGCGGGCCAGGAAGCAGACGCAACCGCATGACCGACCCGACCACCCCGACGGACGCCCCCACGGGCCTCCCGACCGGATCCGCGCGCCCGCTGCTCCAGCAGCGCCGCGGCCACGAGTTCACCCGGATCCTGGCGTTCGGCGCCGCCCGCGGCGAGAACGTCGTGCCGAACGACGACCTCGTCGGCCCGATCGACTCGTCCGACGAGTGGATCCGCCAGCGCACCGGCATCATCACCCGCAAGCGTGCCGGCGAGGACGTCGAAGCCGTCGACCTCGCCGAGACCGCCGCACGCGAGGCGATCGAGAAGGCCGGCATCGAGCCGTCCCAGATCGGCGTCGTGCTCGTGAGCACCGTCACGCACACCGTCGCCACCCCGTCGATGGCGTCGCTGCTCGCCGAACGCATCGGTGCCACCCCGGCCGCCGCGTACGACATCAGCGCCGCCTGCGCCGGGTACGCCTACGGCATCGCCCAGGCCGACTCGTTCATCAAGTCCGGGCTCGCCGACCACGTGCTGGTCGTCGGGGCCGAGAAGCTCAGCGACGTCGTCGACCCGACCGACCGCTCGATCTCGTTCCTGCTCGGGGACGGTGCCGGCGCCGCCGTGATCGGCCCGAGCGACTTCCCGGGCATCGCCCCCACCATCTGGGGCTCGGACGGCTCGAAGTGGGATGCCATCGGCATGACCGCGACCTACAACGAGTGGGAGGCCGGTGCACCCCGCCCGACCATGCGCCAGGCCGGCCAGACGGTGTTCCGCTGGGCCGTCTGGGAGATGGTCAAGGTCGCCCGACAGGCGCTCGAGACCGCCGGGGTCCGCCCCGAGGACCTCGCCGCCTTCGTGCCGCACCAGGCGAACATCCGCATCATCGACGAGTTCGCCAAGCAGCTCGGCCTGCCCGAGACGGTGACGATCGCCCGCGACATCACCACCACCGGCAACACCTCCGCCGCGAGCATCCCGCTCGCCACGCACCGCCTGCTCGAGGAGCACCCGGACCTGTCGGGCGGCCTCGCCCTGCAGATCGGATTCGGCGCCGGACTCGTGTTCGGCGCCCAGGTGGTCGTCCTCCCCTGATCCCACCCCGGTCGCGCACCCGCGCGACCGGTCCCCATCCCGACGAGCCTCCGCGCACCCGGACCCCGCGTGCCCTAGGCTGGTCAACGGTCAAACGACACCCCCCTTCAAGGAGAACACTCATGGCCCTGTCCAACGAAGAAGTCCTCGCCGGCCTGGCCGAGCTGATCAACGACGAGACCGGTATCGCCACCGACACCGTCGCCGCCGACAAGTCCTTCACGGACGACCTCGACATCGACTCCATCTCGATGATGACCATCGTGGTCAACGCCGAGGAGAAGTTCGACGTGAAGATCCCGGACGAAGAGGTCAAGAACCTCAAGACCGTCGGCAACGCGGTCGACTACATCGTCAAGGCCCAGGCCTGACACGAGCTTCCTGAGCGCCGCGGCCCGCGGACCCCTGCGGGCCGCGGCGTTCATCTTGTTCACCCCAACGAAAGAACACGTCGTCCCATGACCAAGAAGACCGTCGTCGTCACCGGGATCGGTGCGATCTCACCCCTCGCCGCGACCGCCCCGGACACCTGGGACGCGCTGCTCGCCGGCAAGTCCGGCATCACCCGCATCGAGGACCCCCGCTACGCCGACCTCGAACTCCCCGTGGAGTTCGCCGGCCAGGCGCGCACCTTCCTCACCGACCAGCTCACCCGCCCCGAGTCGAAGCGCCTCGACCCCTCGTCGCAGCTGTCGCTCGTCGCAGCGCGCGAAGCATGGGCCGACGCCGGCATCGACGACGAGTCGGTCGTCCCCGAGCGCTTGATCGTCGACTGGGCAACGGGCATCGGTGGCGTGAACACGCTGCTCGACGCCTGGGACACCCTGCGCGAGAAGGGCCCGCGTCGCGTCCTGCCGATGACGGTCCCGATGCTCATGGCGAACGGTCCCGCCGCCGCCATCGAGATGGAGTTCGGCGCCCGTGGCGGCGCCCGCACCTACCTGTCGGCGTGTGCCTCGTCGACCGAGTCGCTGGCCGAGGCCTACCGGCACATCGCCGACGGCGACGCCGACATCGTCATCACCGGTGGCGCCGAGGCCGCGCTGCACCCGCTCCCGCTGGCCGCGTTCGCCGCCATGCAGGCCCTGTCGCGCCGCAACGACTCCCCCGAGACCGCGTCGCGCCCCTACGACGTCACGCGTGACGGCTTCGTCCTCGGTGACGGCGCCGCGGCGCTCATCCTCGAGTCGAAGGAGCACGCCGAGGCCCGCGGCGCGACCATCTACGCCGAGGTCGCCGGCTCCGGCATCACCTCGGACGCCTTCCACATCACCGCGCCGGACCCCGAGGGCAGCGCCGCCGCCCGTGCGGTCCTGCAGGCCCTCGAGCACGCCGACGCGAGCATCGAGGACGTCGTGCACGTCAACGCGCACGCCACCTCGACCCCCGTCGGGGACGTCGCCGAGTACCACGCGATGCGTCGGGTCTTCGGCGACCACCTGGACAACGTCGTGGTGTCCGCCACCAAGGCGTCCACGGGCCACCTGCTCGGTGGTGCCGGTGCGATCGAGGCGGTCTTCACCGTCCTCGCGCTGCACAACCGCGTCGCGCCGCCGACGATCAACCTGCACGACCAGGACCCGGAGATCGTCATGGACGTCGCCCGCGAACCGCGTCCGCTGCCCGAAGGCGACCTGCTCGCCGTCAGCAACTCGTTCGGCTTCGGCGGACACAACGCCGTGGTCGCGTTCCGCAGCGTCTAGTCACGGCAGCACCTGCCAGGAGGCCCGTCCCGCGTCGTCGGGGCGGGCTTCCGTCGTTCCGGTGCCCGGGTCAGCCCCCCGTCCACACGCCGTCGTGTCGCTGCCGCGCCCTGGGAACGACGAGACGCCGCCGTATTCGGCGGCGTCTCGAGTCTGTGGCGGTGTCCGGGCGACACGCCGGCGTCTGGCGCACCCGACACGCCGGCGTCTGGCGCACCCGACACGCCGGCGTGCGGCGAGTCCGGGTCAGCCGACGCGGTGCAGCCAGACGACCGGGTTGCCCTCGGCGGCGTGGCGGAAGGGCTCGAGCTCGTCGTCCCAGGCCTGCCCGAGGGCCAGTCGCAGCTCACGGTGCAGTTCGAGGGCGTTGCTGCCCGCGACCTCCATCGCGTAGCGCACCCGGTCCTCGGGGATGACCATGTTGCCCGTGACGTCGGTCTGCGCGTAGAACACCCCGAGGTCGGGCGTGTGCATCCAGCGACCGCCGTCCGAGGCGCTCGTCGGCTCCTCGGTGACCTCGTACCGCAGGTGCTCCCACCCGCGCAGGGCAGAGGCGATCGCGGCACCGGCACCGACCGCACCGGTCCACGTGAACTCGGTCCGACGCGCACCGTCCTGCGCGGGCTGGTCGAGCCACGAGAAGTTCACGGCGCGGTTCATGGCGCGACCTGCTGCCCATTCGACGTGCGGGCAGAGCGCGCGGGGTGAGGAGTGCACGTAGAGCACTCCTGTCGTCGTTCCGTTCACGGTTCCTCCGATACGTCAGGTGCGACTTCCCCATCGACCTGGTGCGGAGGATCCTGACCCGAGGGGCCACGGAACCATCGGTATGCGATTGTGATGTCCCGACGGGACACGCCCATTATGCAGCGCCACGCCTGGGAACGGCAAGGACCCGACCGGGTTCAGTGCAGGACGGCACCGCTCGCGTCGACCGGGTGCCGCTCCCCCGCCGTGATCGGCACGGGGACACGGTTCTCCTCCGGAGGGATCGGGCAGGCGTACTGGTACGAGAACGCGCCCGGCGGCAGGACCAGCAGGTTCCAGTCGAGCTCGACCGTTGCCTCGGCACCGGGGTCGTCGAGGTACAGGAACCGACCCATCGAGTAGCTGCTGCTCGGGTCGTCCTCGGCCAGGGCACTCGTGGCGTCCTGCACGATGAGCTGCAGTCTCGCGACTCCGCGGAACGCGGCCGACCGGACAGCGACGAACCGCACCGTGGCGCCATCAACGACGGTCTCGACGTGTCCGGCAACCGGCAGGGCGTCGCCGGCGGCGTCGCGGACGCTGCCACGGGCCTCCTGGCCGTCGTCCACCAGCGGGACGTACGTGCCGGACGTCACCCGGTCGCCGGACCGCGCGAAGCGGGCGATGTGCGCGAAGCGGGCGATCGCCTCGGACGACGGGTCCCAGACACGCAGGGTGTCGCCGGTGACGGTGCCGGCGAAGCCGTCCGGCAGCGCGACAGTGGACGGGACGACGGCGGTGTCCCCCGCGACCAGCACCGTCCCGTCGACCGGCACGCCGTCCACGACGATGCCGTCGGACGCCTCGGCCGTGACGGTGAGTCCGCCGGGCGCCGGAGCCCAGGTGCCGGGGACCGGCCAGACCGGCTGCGAGTGGTCGACGTGTTGCGCGTTCACCAGGGCGAGCGGTCCGCGAGCACTGCGCGCCCAGCGGTCACGTTCGTCGACGTGCTCGGCGAAGGCGGCGACCGCGGCGCTCGCGCCGTCGCCGCGCGTCACGACTGTTCCTGGCGGGGGTAGATGACCTTCTGCACGATGATGATGACCGACGCCGCGACGGGCAGGGCCACGAGTGCGCCGAGCACACCGCCGATGGTGCCGCCCGCGACGGCGGCGATGACCACGAGCGCACCGGGTACCTGGACCGCTCGCGACATGATGCGCGGCGAGATCAAGTAGGCCTCGACCTGCATGTACACCAGGTAGTAGATCGCCGCGGCGAGGGCGGTCGCCGGTGACGCGAAGAAGCAGAGCAACGAGATCACGATCGCGGCGGCCAACGTTCCGACGAGCGGGATGAGCGAACCGAGGAACGCGAACGACGCGAGCAGCACCGGCAGCGGCGCCCCGATGATGAGCAGGAAGAAGAAGCTGAGGATGCCGTTGATGAGCGCCTGGGACACCTGCCCGACGACGTAGCGACCGACCGCCTGCGTGATCTGCTCGCTCACGTCGATGAAGTTCTGACGACGCGACGCCGGGACGAACCGGTACGCCGCACGCTTCATGCCCCGCATCGACGCGAGGAAGTAGAGCATCAGGATGATGACGATGAGCGCCCCGGTGACCCCGGACAGGATCCCGCTGCCGACCGCCAGGATCCCGCCGCCGACACTGAGCAGGTTGCCCGGCTTCTCGACGAAGGACTGCAGCGACTGCAGCGCGTGGTCGATGTCGAACGACCCGGCGAACTGCTTCGACAGGTCCTGCACCCACTGCTGCTGCGAGATGTCCTGCACGATCTCGGGGAAGTTCTGGATCAGGTTCGACGCCTGGTCCACCAGGATCGGCACCACCGCGAACACGATGCCGGCGAAGGCCCCGAGCACCCCGACCACGACGATCGTGATGGCCGCCCACCGCGGGATGATCCGCTCGAGGAACGACACGAGCGGGTCGATGCCGAGCGCCAGGAACAGCGCGACCCCGATGTAGACCAGGACCGTGCTCAGCTCGTTGATGATCGACCCGGCGAGCAGGGCGACGAGGACCCCGATGGCGCCCATGAACCCCAGCCGGAACGCGTTCACGCGCACGCCGGTACCGCCACGGGTCACCTCGAAGGTGACGTTCGGTGTCGGTGCGTGGTCGTCCTGCGACGTGTCGCGCTTCCTTGGCATGTGCACGTAGGGCGGGCGGGACTCGAACCCGCGGATCGTTCGGTTATGAGCCGACTGCCTTGACCAGCTTGGCTACCGCCCCTCGCCGGAGGCCCTCAAGCCACCGGCTCACCACGATACAGCGACTCGAACGTCGACAGCGTGCGGTTGATGTCGTGTGCCTCGATCATGGCCAGACTGCGTTCCCGCATCGCGACGTAGTCGGACTCCGGGGCGGTGAGCACCGTCGTGAGCTTCGCTGCCAGGTCGTCCACGTCGCCCGGGGTGAACAGGTACCCGTTGCCGTCGATCAGGTGCGGGAGCGCCATCGAGTCGGCTGCGACCACGGGGAGCCCGGACGCCATCCCCTCGAGCGAGGAGATGCTCTGCAGCTCGGCCGTCGACGGCATCGCGAACACCGTCGCGTTGGTCAGGGCCTCCTGCTTGCGCTCGTCCGAGACGAAGCCCAGGAACCGCACGCGGTCCTCGAGCCCGAGCTCCTTCGCCAGTGCGGTGAGCTTCGGGATCATCTCGCCGTCGCCGACGATGGTCAGGGTCGTGGCCAGCTCGGCCGGCAGCAGCGCCACGGCACGGACCAGGACGTCGAGGTTCTTCTCCGGGGCGACCCGGCCCACGAAGACGATGTCGTTGTTCACCGGGCGCCCCTCGCGCGCGACGTAGCGGGACGCGTCGATGCCGCACGAGATCGCCAGGACCTGCTGGCCGGCGATGGCCTTCCGCAGGTAGTCGGCGGCCAGGTTGGTCGGCGTCGTGATCGTGTCGGCCAGCCGGTAGGTCTTGGCGGCGTCGCTCCACGCGATCTTCAGCGCGAGGGGCAGCGTCCACTTGCCGAACGGCGTGTACTCGAGCAGGTTCTCCGGCATGAAGTGGTTCGTCGCGATGACCCGGATGCCGCGGTCGTTCGCCTCGTGCACGATGCCACGACCGATGACCACGTGCGACTGGATGTGCAGCACGTCGGGCTTGACCGCGTCGAGGATCGGGGCGGTCCACTTCCGGACGCTCCACGGCCACACGAAGCGCAGCCACGGGTGCAGCGGCCACTTGTACGACTTCAGGCGGTGCACGACGAGGGTGACGCCGTGGTGCTCCTCGTCGAAGGTGCCGTAGTGGCGGCTCGACGCCGGGGCCACGATGTGCACCTCGTGCCCGCGCTCGGCCAGTCCGACGGCGAGCTGCTCGGCGAAGGTCGCGGCGCCGTTGACGTCGGGGGCGAAGGTGTCCGCTGCGATCAGCACGCGCAGCGGTCGGTGACCGCCCGTCGCACCCGTCGGTCCGGCGGTGGCGGTGGTGGCGTCTCCTGACACGGCTGAGTTCGTCCTCTCGTGGGCGATGGCTGGTCGGCTGTGACGCTATCGCACCAGGATCGACGGTCGCGTCAGCCGCGCGGATGAGCGCCGCGACCACCGGGCGCCGAGCGCCGAGCGCGCCGCGGCCGTCAGGTCCGGGTCTGGGGGTGGTGCTTGGCGAGCAGGAACACCCCGGTGATGGCGATGCCCGCGGCGACCACGAACCCCGCCACCGCGAACCACGGCGCCCCCGTTGCCTCGCCGAGCACGATCACGCCGATGCCGACCGCGACGATCGGGTCGATGACGGTCAGCCCCGCGATCACCAGGTCGGCCGAGCCGCTGGAGTACGCGTTCTGCACGAAGTACCCCCCGAGCGACGCCGCGACGACCACGCCGACGATGGCGAGCACGGTCAACCAGTCGAAGGTGTGGTTCACGAACCGGTTCAGCACCACCTTGGCCAGCGTCGCCACGAAGCCGTAGAGCACGCCGGCGCCGACGATGTAGTACAGGGCGTTCCGGCGCTTGGCGACCAGGCGGAACGACACGAGCACCAGCACCAGCACGACCGCCAGGATCACCAGCACGGTGACGAGCTGCTGGCGGGTGATCGCGCTCTCGTGCCCGACGAACGCCGCGATCCCGACGAAGATGCCGACACCGATGATGCACGTCCACACGGCACGACGAGCACGACGGCCGAGCGGGATCCCCGACGCACGCGACGAGAACCACGTCGTGATCACCAGCGCCACGGCACCCAGCGGCTGCACGACGATCAGCGGCGCGAACGTGATGCTGATGAGCTGCAGCACCACCGCGATGCCGAGCATGAGCGTGCCGAGCACCCAGTAGCCGCTCGAGACGAGCCCCACCACGTGGCGGACGCTCAGCCCCTTCGACTGCCGACCGAGACGCGCTTCGACCCGCTGCACCCCACGGCTCTGGAACTGCGCCCCGAGCGACAGGAACACGGCACCGACCAGGGCCACCGGGATCATCAGCGCCTGGAACGGCGTGAGGTTGCTCACGGCGTCGGGCAGCTGGAGGTCCGTCGTCACGCGTCGAGGCTACCGTCCCCCGCCGGATAACCTGGGTGAATGGCCGTTCTCCCGATCCGCATCACCGGCGAACCCGTCCTGCACGAGCGTGCAGCCGAGGTCACCGCGTTCGATGACGACCTCCGTTCCCTCGTCGCCGACATGCTCGAGACCATGGACCTGGCACCGGGCGTCGGCCTGGCCGGACCGCAGGTGGGCGTCGGTAAGCGCCTGTTCGTGTACTCCTACACCGACGACGACGACGTGCTGCACCGGGGCGCCGCCGTGAACCCCGTCCTGTGGACCACGCCCCCGGTCCCCGAGTCCGTCGAGGAGCTCGACGAGGACGAGGAGTCCGAGGGCTGCCTGTCGATCCCGGGCGAGCGCTTCCCGCTCCGCCGCTCCGAGGGCGCCCTGCTGCGCGCCTCCGACGAGCACGGCACCCCGTTCGAGGTCGAGGCGCACGGCTGGCTGGCCCGCATCTTCCAGCACGAGTACGACCACCTGGACGGCTGGCTCTACGCCGACCGTCTCGTGCACCCCTACGGCAAGCAGGTCGCCAAGGCGATCCGCAAGAGCAGCTGGGGCGGCCCCGGCCAGTCCTGGCTGCCGGGTCGCGACCACCCCGAGGGCTGACGCCCGTCCCGCGGCCGTCGGTCGGTCGTGGGTCAGGCGGTCGGTCTGGAGGCCCGGGTCAGCCCCGGTACGCCGCCAGCGCGTCCCGCAGGCGGTCGGTCTCCGGGTGCCCCGGGCAGTACCGCAGGAGCCCCTCGGCCACGTGGGCACCGCGCTCGTCGGCGACCGCCGACGTCCACGGCGCCGAGTCCCGCACCGCGCAGGCGCTCGCGAGCTCGACCAGGGTCGCGTCACCGCGCGCCGCCGTCACCGCGGACTGCTGCTGGCTCGACGGCACCGAGCCGGTCAGCCGCTTCGCCGAGCAGTCGGCACGCGCGGCTTCCCACACCGCTGCGTAGGTCGTGTAGCTCGCGCGGTCAGCGCCGTCCCCGCCGCAGACGAACGCGAAGACGACCGGTGACGCGCCTGAACCCAGCCCGGTGTCCGAGCTCGTCGGGTCCTCGGACGCATCGGTGTCAGGGCCGACGCTGCTGCAGCCGGTGAGCACCGCCGTCACCGCCACGACGACGCCCAGCAGGGCGGATCGAGGGGAACGAGAACGGGGCACCTGTGAACGCTAACAGCATCCGCCGGGTACCAGCCGCACGAGCGACGTCGGTCAGGGTGTCGGGCCGGTGACCGTGATCGTCGCGCGCTGGTCGAGCCGACCACCGCGGTCGGCATCGGTGCTCATCCGGCAGCGCACCTGGGTGGTGCCGACCGGAGCCTGCACGTCCTGTCGGACGCAGCTCGTCGACGACACCCCGCGCGGCAGGTCGAGCCGGATGGGCACGGTCACCGGCTTGCCGTCGGGGCTCTGCAGCGTCCGGTCGGCGAGTTCCAGTGGCGTCCCCGTGACGGTCAGACCGGCCAGCTTCGCCTTGCTCAGGTCGATGCCGTCGATTTGCGCCCCGCTGATGTCGGCGACCGTCAGGTCCGCGCTGCCCAGGTCGGCGTCACGCAGGTCCGCCCCCCGCAGGTCCGCGCTGTACAGGTCGACACCACGCAGGTCCGCTCCGCGCAGGTCCGCCCCCTGCAGGTCGGCGCCGTAGAGCACGCTGTCACGCAGGTCCGAACCGCGCAGGTCCGCGCCGTGCAGGTCGGCCAGACGCAGGTCGACGGTGGCGAAGCGCACACCGGCGAGGTCCTGTTCCGGGCAGGTCGTGACGGCACCCGGCTCGGGCGCCGTGCGGACCGTGCACGAACCGATCTGGCGTTCCCCGGCGCTGGTCCCCCCGGTGCGCGCGAAGGCCGCGACGCCGATGACGACGAAGAACAGGATGGTCAGGGCAGCCACGACGACGCCGCGGAACCGTGCGGCGCGGTTCACGAGCGCACCCCCGTGAGCCACTGGGGCAGGACGTCGCGGGCCCAGCTCGAGTACCAGGCCGCCGAGTTGGCGTACGGGAAGAAGGCGCTGATCGGGTTGTAGAAGACGAAGAGCACGACACCCACCACGATCACGACGACCCACGCCACGGTGGCTGCGCGTCCGTGCAGCCGTCGGATCCACGAGGCGAGACCGAGCAGCACCACGGCCGCGATCATCGGCAGCACCGGCAACAGGTAGCGGCCCGAGAACGCGAAGTCCTGCCGGAGGTTCACCGCGGTCGCGGCGTTGAAGCACAGCACCGCCACCGTGTAGGCGACGGGGACGGCTGCCAGCCACCACATGGCCGCGTTCCGGAGCACCCGGCGCATCTGGGTCACCGCGATCGCCACGGCACCGACGCTGGCGACGGCGCCGAACAGCACGACGGCGGTGTTCGGGCGCCAGGGCAGCGACGGACCCCAGAAGAAGAAGAGCGACCGGAAGTAGGTGGTGATCCACATCCAGAGGAAGGAGACCGGCCGGAACGGTTCGAGCGTGCCGGCGGCGACCTCGAGGTCGTGGGTCCGGACCGCGTTGTAGTTCCGACGGAAGATGCCGAAGTTCATGCACGCGTCGCGGCTGTGGATCTCGGCGCAGTCGGGGTTGAGTGCCCGGTAGACGAGCAGGTTCACACCGAAGCGCTCGAGCACCAGGGCGAGCAACGCGCCGCCGATCACCACCAGGACGACGGACCGCCACGGCCGCTCGCGGAAGCCCGAGACGGCTCGACGCACGGGGTGCCGGAGCCACGAGAAACCGTCGACGCGGTACCGGAACAGCACGGCGAAGAAGGCTCCGGCCAGCACGAGCGGCGCCTGGGAGTACTTGAACATGAGCGCCAGCATCGCGGTGACGACCAGCCACGCGAGCGTTCGCAGTCCACCGCCACGGGCGACCTTGACCGCGACGGCGGCGAAGAGGAAGAAGGCGGCCATCGACGGCGCGTCGTAACTGATGGTGGCGGCCTGCCAGGCGTAGCGGCCGGTGGAAGCGGTCACCACGGTGGCGAGCAGGCCGATCGCCGTCGGGACCCCGGCGTTCCGGAACATCGCACGGAGGGCGTACAGACCGGCCCCGGCAGCCAGGACGTCGATGCTCCGCAGCACCATCACGGTCTGTTCCAGGTGGAGCCCGAGCGCCTGCGTCCCCTTCGCCGGGAACGACATCAGGTAGTAGTAGAGGTACGCCGGGAACCGCGTGACCTCGCCGAGCCACAGCTTCGACGCGTCGACGTCCTGCAGGAACGGGCCGGCGTTCCACGGGCGAGCCGCGTAGAGCATGATGTTGCCGATGTGCCGACGCTCGTCCGGGGCCGCCGAAGCAGGGACGTGGATCGTGACGGCGAACAGGAAGCCGACGAGCAGGAACGCCACGAGCACGACCACGAACGCGGTGCGGGAGGAGAGCACGCGGTTGGCCCGGTCCAGCAGACCCGTGGACCGGTCACCGGTCACACGTCCGGTGGCGGACTCGTGGGTCAACGACATCGAACAGTGGCCTTCCGTGGTTCTGGGTGCGCCCGCCCAGGCTAGCAGCGCGCCCCGCTGGGCCCGACGAGGGCATTCGGACCGTCGGGAACACAAAAGGTCCTCACCCCGAGGGGTGAGGACCTGTCGCTCCCCGAGTTGGACTCGAACCAACAACCTGCCGGTTAACAGCCGGCTGCTCTGCCAATTGAGCTATCGAGGATCACTGTCCGCTGGCGAATGACGTGCGAACAACGGGTAACAGCATAGCAGGACCCTGAGGCCCGCCACCGCATCGGACACGCCGCCCGGGCGCGCCGCGCGGCCGACCCCCGGAGTCAGTACCCGGCGACCGGGTCGACGACGCCGACGAAGCCCTCGCCGGCACCCCCGAGGAAGGCGGTGGTGTTGAGCCGGACGCGCTCGGCGAGCAGGGGCGCGACCATCTCCGGGGTGTCGGCCTGGTGCGGGGTGATGACCGCGCCGGGCTCGGACCAGAGCGGGTGGCCGTCGGGCAGCGGCTCCGGGTCGGTGACGTCGAGTCCCGCCGCGGCGATCTCCCCGGCACGCAACGCGGCGACCAGGGCATCGGTGTCGACGAGTCCGCCGCGCGCGATGTTCACGAGCCGAGCGGACGGCTTCATGATCCGGAATTGCCGCTCGCCGAAGAGCTTCGCGGTGCCCGAGGTCATCGCCGCCGCGATCATCACGACGTCGGCGTCGGGCAGGACCTGGTCGAGTTCGTCGGTGGTGACGGTCCGAGCGGCTCCCGGTACGGGGTCGGGCGAGCGACGCACCACGGTGGCCTCGACGTCGAACGGCGCGAGCAGCCGGAGGTACTCGAGCGCGATCCCGCCGGCACCGATGACGACGACGTTCCGCCCGTACAGCGAGACGCCCTCGGGCTCGGTCGCCCACGACGACGCACGGGCACGCTGCTGCAGGACCCGGAGCGTGCCGAGGGTCAGTGCCAGTGCGTGCTCGGCGACGGGCTCCGCGTAGGCGCCCTTCGCCGAGGTGAACAGCACGCGGTCGCCGTGCTCCTGGATCAGGTGCGCGAAGGCGTCGACGCCGGCGAACGGCAGCTGGACCCAACCGACCCCGGGCACGGACGACAGGGCGTCGGCCAGGCCGGACGGGTCGTGGGGGTCGAGCCAGACGATCCCGCGGGTGTCGGCGTCGAGCGGCGCGACGGTCCCACCGGCCGCGGTGACGGCGTCCACGTGCAGGTCGGTCGGCTCGGGCAGCACGGCGACGGGACCGGCCTGCGGGGCCTCGACCGGCAGCGGCGCACCCGAGGTGGGGACGACGGCACGGTGGCCGCGCGGGCCCTGGGTCGGGGTGCTCATGCGTTCTCCTGACGGTCGGTGCGCGGGCCGGTGCCGGCGGCGAGCGGACGGCGCGGCGCGGACGAGCGGCGGGCCGTCGTCGGCGCCGGACGGCGCTTCACACCACGCGCCGCGGTCGACGCGAGGGTCTTCACGTAGGGGTCGACGGGGTTGTCGAGGACCTCGTCGAAGGTGCCGAGCCCGACGAGCCGGGCATCGGCCATCACGGCGACGCGGTCGGCCAGCGCACGGGCCTCGCGCAGGTCGCTCGACACGACGACGGCGGAGAACTGTCGTCCGCGCTGCAGGGTCGCCAGGGCCTCGAGCACCGACTGCCGCACCAGGACGTCGACGCCGCGCGCGGGCTCGTCGGCGACCAGCAGCTGGGGTTCGAGCACGAGCGCCTTCGCCAGCGCCACCCGCTGGCGCTGACCGCTCGAGAGCTCCCACGTGTTCAGGCGCATCGTCCCGAGCGGCAGGTGCACGGCGTCGAGCAGCCGAGCCACGATGAGCCCTGCTTCACGCCGGTCGAAACGGCGGTCGCGTGCGTAGATCGGTTCGGCGACGGCCTCGCCGACGGTGAGGTCCGGGCTGAGCCGGTCTGCGCCGTCCTGCGGCAGGTAGCCGATCCGGCCGCTCAGCCGTTCGAGCTTGCGCGACGAGGGACGCAGGCCCCGGGTCTTCTGCCCGAGCACGGTCAGCTCGCCGCCGACGATGTGTCGGCGCAGCGCACCCTCGCCCTCGCCGTGGGATCCGAGCTGACCGGCGATGGCGGCGGCGAAGGTCGACTTGCCCGACCCCGACTCGCCGAGCAGGGCGAGGATCTCCCCCTGCCGCACCGACAGGCTCACGCCGTCGACGGCCCGGATGGACTCGCCCCCGCGTCCGCCCCGGTACTCGATCGACACGTCGTCCGCGACGACCGCCGGTCCGTTGACCGCGATCATGGGTCCCCTTCCACGCCGCCCCCTGGCGACGGTTCGCGACGGGCCGCCCTGGCAGGCCCGTCGTGCGTACAGCAGTGGAGGTGACCACCCTGGAGGCGCGGCGTGCGTCGACGACGTCGGCCGGGCCTCCGGGGCGGGTCACGTCGGGTCAGGACCCGACGTTCTCCAGTCGCTCCAGCGTACGCCGTCGCTCCGCCTGCTCCGCTGGGTCGGGCACCGGCAGCGACGCGAGGAGTCGCTGCGTGTACGGGTGCTGCGGGGCGCCGAGGACCTCGGCCGTCGTGCCCGTCTCGACCAGGTCACCGCGGTAGAGCACGGCGATCCGGTCGGACAGCGCGCCCACGACCGCGAGGTCGTGGCTGATGAACAGCGACGCGAAGCCGAGGTCCTGCTGCAGTTCGAGGAAGAGCTCGAGCACCCGAGCCTGCACCGAGACGTCGAGCGCGCTCGTCGGCTCGTCGGCGATGAGCAGCTTCGGCCGGAGCGCCAGCGACCGGGCGAGTGACGCGCGCTGGCGCTGCCCACCGGAGAGCTCGTGCGGGTAGCGGTCGCCGTACGCTGCCGGCAGCTGGACGGCCTCGAGCAGCTCGTCGACCCGCTTGCGCGCGGCGCGGGGGCTCGAGACCTCCTTGTGCACGACCAGCGGCTCGGCGACGCACTCGGCGATCGTCAGCAGCGGGTTGAACGAGGTCGCCGGGTCCTGGAACACGAACCCGATGTCCTTGCGCAGGTGCTTGAAGTCGCGTTCGCGGTACCCGAGCATTTCCGCGCCGAGGACCGTGAGCGAGCCGCCCGTGACCTTCGTCAGACCGGCCATGGCGCGGCCGATGGTGGTCTTGCCCGAGCCGGACTCCCCCACCAGGCCGAGGACCTCACCGGGACGGATCGCCAGGTCGATGCCCTTGACGGCCTTGAACGCCGGCGAGCCGAGCCGGCCGGGGTACTCGATCTCGAGCCCCTTCGCCTCGACCAGGGGCGTGACGTCCTCGGAGATCGCGGCACGCCGGGCCACCCCGGTCGACGCTTCGAGCCGCGGCACCGCTGCGAGCAACCGCTTGGTGTAGTCGGCCTGCGGCGTCGCGAAGAGCGCCGTCGCCGTGGCCTCCTCCACGATCTCGCCCTGGTACATCACGGCGACGCGGTCGGCCAGGTCGGCGACGACGCCCATGTTGTGCGTGATGACGACGATCGCCGTGCCGAACTCGTCGCGGCACCGGCGCAGCAAGTCGAGGATCTCGGCCTGCACCGTGACGTCGAGCGCGGTCGTGGGCTCGTCGGCGATGATGACGCTCGGCTCCAGGGCCAGGGCGCTCGCGATCACCACGCGCTGCTTCTGCCCACCGGAGAACTGGTGCGGGTAGTGGTCGACGCGGGTCTCGGGGTCGGGGATCCCGACGCGACCGAGGTAGTCGATGGCCCTCGCCCGTGCTTCCTTCCTGGACACTCCGCCGTGGGCACGGAGCCCCTCGGCGATCTGCCACCCCACGGTGAAGACCGGGTTGAGCGCGGTCGACGGTTCCTGGAACACCATCGCCCCGGCCGTTCCGCGCAGGCTGCGGAGCTTCTGCGCGCCGACGCTCACCACGTCGGTGCCGTCGAGCAGCACCGCGCCGCCGAGCGTCGCCGTCTCCGGCATCAGCCGCAACATGCTGCGCGCCGTGACGGACTTGCCGGAGCCGGACTCGCCGACCAGGGCGAGGACCTCGCCGGGGCGGACGTCGAGGCTGACGCCCTTGACCGCGTCGACGGCGCCGCCGTCGGTCGCGAAGGTGACCGTCAGGTCGTCGACGACGACGACGGGTTCGGTGGTGGTGTCGCCCGGTTGCAGGCGGGTGGTCGGGGTCATGCGCCCGTCCCTTCCGTGTCGTTCCGCGTGTCGGGCGCTGCGTCGGCGTCGGGCGATGCCTTGCCGTCGGGGGTGTGGCGCGCGTCGCGCGCTGCCTCGGTGCCGCGCGCGTCGCTCGTCGACACCAGCTGCTTCAGCCGTCGGCGTGCACGCAGGCGGGGGTCGGAGATGTCGTTCAGGCTCTCGCCGATGAAGGTCACGCCGAGCACGAGCACCACGATCGCGACACCCGGGTACACCCCGGTCCACCAAACGCCGCTCGCGACGTCGGAGAGTGCGCGGCTGAGGTCGTAGCCCCACTCGGCGCCGGACGTCGGGCCGATGCCGAACCCCAGGAAGCCGAGCCCGGCCAGGGTCAGGATCGCGTCGCTCGCGTTGAGCGTCAGGATGAGCGGCAGGGAACGCGTCGAGTTCCGCAGGACGTGGCGCGTCATGATGCGCCACGGGTTCGTGCCCATCACGCGCGCCGACTCGACGAAGGCGTCGTTCTTCAGCCGGACGGCCTCGGCACGGACCACGCGGAAGTACTGCGGCACGTAGACGACGGTGATCGAGATCGCCGCGGCGATGATGCCGCCCGAGTAGCTCGAGTTGCCGCCGGAGATCACGATGGACACGATGATCGCGAGCAGCAGCGACGGGAACGCGTAGATGGCGTCGGCCACGACCACCAGGACGCGGTCGAGCCAGCCGCCCAGGTACCCGGAGACCATGCCGAGCAGGACGCCGACGATGATCGAGACGATCACGGCGACGATGACGACGAGTACGGCCGTGCGGGCTCCGTAGAGCACGCGGCTGAACACGTCGAAGCCGCCGACCGTGGTGCCCCAGATGTGCTCGGCGCTCGGTTCGCCAGTGCGGGGGAAGCTCTCGCCGTCCGCGCCCTGCAGCTGGCCGAAGCCGTACGGGGCGAGGAGCGGGGCGAACACCGCGACGAGCAGGTACAGGGCGCAGATGACGACGCCGACGATGAGCATCGCGCGCTGCCAACCGGTGCTCTTGCGGAGCTGGACCACCACCGGGAGCCGTTTCCAGAGCGGCTCGTGGCGGTCGACGAGGGTGGTGTCGGCCATCGTCAGAACCTCACTCTCGGGTCGATCAGGGCGGCGACGACGTCGACGATGAAGTTGGTCACCGCCACGATCACCGCCAGCATCGCGACGATGCCCTGCACCGCGACGAAGTCACGGGCCGACAGGTACTGGTTGAGTTCGAAGCCCAGGCCGCGCCACCCGAAGGTCGTCTCCGTGAGCACCGAGCCGCCCAGGAGCATCGCGATCTGCAGCCCCATCACGGTGATGATCGGCACGAGCGCCGGACGGAACGCATGGGTGCGCACCAAGCGCGACTCGCGCACACCGCGGGAACGGGCGGCGTCGACGTACTCGGAGCCGAGCGACCCGATCATGTTCGCGCGCACCAGGCGCAGGAAGATGCCGGCGGTGAGCAGGCCGAGCGTCAGCGCGGGCAGGACGGCGTGCTGGAGCACGTCACCGATGACCTCGGCGTTGCCGGTGCGGAGCGCGTCGACGATGTAGATCCCGCTCGCGCCGGGGATGCCGTCGAGGATGAGCGACACCCGGGTCGACGCGCGGTCGCCCAGGGGCAACCAGTCGAGCCACACCGAGAAGACGAGCTTGAGCAGCAGGCCGCCGAAGAACACCGGGGTGGCGTAGGTCAGGATCGCCAGCGCACGGAGCAGCACGTCCGGCCACTTGTCGCGGGTGTACGCGGCGAGCATGCCGAGCGGGATGCCGAGCACCAGCGCGACGATGAGCGCGTAGAACACGAGCTCCGCGGTCGCGCCGCCGTACGTGACGATGATGTCGGTGATCGGACGGTTGTCCGTCGACGAGGTGCCGAAGTCACCGCGCAGGATGTTGCCGAGGTACTCGAAGTACTGCACGAGCACCGGTCGGTCGTACCCGGCGGCGTGCAGGCGTTCCTGCAGCTGGCTCGGCGTGAGCCGGCCGCCGACCGACGCGGTGATCGGGTTCCCGATGACGCGCATCAGGAAGAACACGAGCGTCACCAGGATGAAGACGGTCGGGATGATGAGGAGGAACCTGACGAGGATGTACCGGCCGAGTCCGCCGCCACTGTTCTTGGCACTGCGTTGTGCCTGTGGCTTGGTGGGATCGGTGCCGTTCACGTCCTGCGTTGCCTCGGGAGTGCTGAGGGTCACGGGGTGGGTGCCTTTCGTCGCCGTTGCACAGGCACGCGGGCGTCCCTCGTGGGAACGCCCGCGGCCTGCACGTGGGGCTTGGTGCTACTTGCTCAGGGTGGCGTACCGGAACTTGAACGAGGCGTCGAGGGTCAGGCCCTTGACGTCCTTGCCGGCGACCGCGACGGACTTGCCCTGCAGCAGCGGCAGCGTCGAGATCTGGGTGGCCTCGCGTTCCTGGGCCTGCTCGATCAGGTCAGCACGCTTGTCCGGGTCGGACTCGGCCTGCTCCTTCGCGATGAGGTCCTGGATCTCCGGGTCGTCGTAGTGGTTCTGGACGAAGTTCTCCTTGGTGAAGAACGGCGACAGGTAGTTGTCGGCGTCGGAGAAGTCCGGGAACCAGCCGAGCTGGTAGACGGGGTAGGCGTCCTTGGTGCGCTCCTGGGCGTAGGTCGTGTAGACCGTGGACTGGATGTTGACGGTGAACAGGCCGGAGTCCTCGAGCTGCTGCTTGAGCAGCGCGTACTCGTCGTCCGACGCCGAACCGTAGTGGTCGGGCGCGTACTGGATGTCGAGCTGCACCTTGCCCGTGACGCCGGCGTCCGACAGCGTCTTCTTCGCCTTGGACACGTCTGCGCCGCCGTCGCCGTCGCCGTACATCTCCTTGAACGGCTGGACCGCGCCGGTCAGGCCGTCCGGGACCATCGAGTACAGCGGGGTGAAGGTGTCGTTGTAGACCTCCTTCGCGAGCTGGGCACGGTCGACGACGTCGGCAGCGGCCTGACGCACGGCCAGGGCCTTCGCCTCGTCGGCGTCGTCCTGCCCGGTGCCGAACGGCTGCGTCTTGAAGTTGAAGACCACGTAGCGGATCTCGCCGCCGGGGCCGTCGGTGACCTTGACGGAGTCGTCTCCCCGCAGGTCAGAGATGTCGGTCGGCGTCAGGGAGCGGTACGCCACGTCGACGTCGCCCTCCTGCACGGCGAGCTTGAGGTCGGTCTCCTTGGTGTAGTAGCTGGCGGTGACCTCGTCGGTCTTCGCCTTGCCGAGCAGGCCGTCGTACTTCGGGTTCGTCTTGTACTGGATCGTGTCGTTCTCCTTGTAGGAGCTGATCTGGTACTGCCCGGCGAAGGCCTTGCCCTTGACGATGTCGTCGGCACTGGTGAGCTTCGTCGCGCTGAAGACGTCCTCGTCGACGATCGGACCCGCGGGGCTCGAGAGCACCTGCGGCCAGGTCTGGTCGGCGTGGTCGAGGTTGAACACCACGGTGGTGTCGTCCGGGGTGTCGATGCTCTTGAGGTTGGCCAGCAGCGACTGCGGACCGTTCTCGTTGTTGATCTTCAGTTCGCGGTCGAACGAGAACTTCACGTCGCTCGACGTGAGCTTGTTGCCGTTGGCGAACTCGAGCCCGTCCTTGAGGGTGACCTCGTAGGTGGTCGGGTTCGTGAACTCCGCCTTCGTGGCGATGTCCGGCTCGACGTCCGGGCTCCCCACGGGTGTGTTCATCAGGAACGGGAACACCTGGTTCTGCACGGCGAAGGAGCCGTTGTCGTAGGAACCGGCCGGGTCGAGGGACGTGATCTTGTCCGTCGTCCCGATGCTCAGGCCGTTCAGTTCGGTGTCACTCACGCTGCTGCTCGCGCAGCCGGTCAGCACCAGCGCCGTCGCTGCTGCACCGGCGCCGAGCGCGATGCCGCGCTTGCCCCACTTGGTCACGGATGCCATGTCCGCTGCCTCTCTGGTCATGATTGCAAGAGTCCTGTGCCGGAGGGTGGAACGTCTGTGTGCCCGGCCAGGAACGCTCATTGGTATCACCCTGTCACGGAACAGAACGAACCGGGGGCGATTTGTTTACACCGCTGTAATGCACGGGCTGATCGCGTGATGCATGATTCCGCCGGAGTCGAGCGGCGCGTCACGCACGAAAGTTGCGCGGTGCAACCTGGGTGTTCGGGCGATCGAGGTCGCACGGACTGCCGGTTGTTGGTCCGTCGTGCACCGGTTCGCGCGACCTCGTCGAGGTGCCCGCCCCGCCCGGAGGCTCGTCCCCCTCCCGCCACGCCCCGCATCCCCGCCAACCGGTCACGACTCGCCACCCGCCCCGCCCCGCGCGGTCACGTCCCGTCGGCCGGACCCCGCCCAGCCGACGGTCTGCGACCACTCGACGCCTCACGCACGGCACGTCCTGACCACGCGCGGACCCCCCGGGGCCGCACGGACCGCCGCCCGCGGGCCCGCCGCACGACAGTTCACGCGCCCCCGGCGACGCACGCGCGCGTGTCGTGCGACCCCGCGCACCCCGCGCACCCCGGCCGGGAGGCCCGTCCCGGCGCCGCCGATTCCTCCCACCCCCGCCCACTGGTCACGACTCCCCGCCCGCCCCACCCCGCGCGGTCACGTCCCGTCTGCCGGACCCCGCCCAGCCGACGGTCTGCGACCACTCGACGCACCACGAGCGGCACGTCCTGACCACGCCCCGCACCCCCGCCGACCGGTCACGACTCCCCGCCCGCCCCACCCCGCGCGGTCACATCCCGTCGGCCGGACCCCGACCAGCCGACGGTCTGCGACCACTCGACGCACCACGAGCGGCACGTCCTGACCACGCACGGACCCCCGGGGCCGTACGGACCGCCGCCCGCGGGCCCGCCGCACGACAGTTCACGCGCCCCCGGCGACGCACGCGCGGCGTGTCGTGCGACCGGACGCGGGCACGTCGGCTCACCCCGGCCACAAGCCGCGCGACGAGCGGCTAGGACGCCTCGGCGTCGGCGCGCAACCGCATCCGCTGCCCGTCGATGTCGACGAGCTGCCGCTGGATCTCGGCGCGACGCTCGGCCTGCTCGTGCGGGTCGGCACGCTGCAGCTGCCCCAGCAACGAGGCCTTGCGGGCGAGCAGGTCGCGCTCGACCAGGGCCACGACGATGCTCCGGCAGTACGCCGCCAGGTCCTCCGCGTTGCGCGCTGGGATCGGCGCGAGAGCGAGCTCGTGGGTCAGGGTGCGCAGCGGCGCGGGCACGTCGGCGAGCAGCCGGTCGAGCCAGTCCCCCGCACCGATGACGTCGACGTTCGCGACGACGGCGTCCCGCACCGCGGCGAGCATCGGGGTCGAGAACGTGGCCGACGCAGCGAGTCCGAGCATCGGTGCCCCGACGGACGTGGGCTGCTGCACCATCGCCATCACGGCGTCGCGCTCCATGCGGCTGATGGGGTCGTTCGGCAGCGAGCGGATCCCGGCGACGGGCTCGTCGGGGGTGTCGGCTGCGTCGGTGCCGGTTCCGGCACGGCCGTCGCGCCCCGAGCCTGCGGACCGGTCGTCCTGCCCGGACCCCGCACGGCGTCGGGCGGTCTCGACCGACCGACGGACCTCGGGGATCTCCATGCCGAGCCACCCGGCGAGTTCGCGCACGTAGCCCTGCGTCAGCGAGCGGTCACGGATACCGGCGAGCACGGGCGCGGCCGCACGCAGGGCACCGACGCGCCCCTCGACGGTCTCGAGGTCGTGGCCGTCCAGGGTGCGGCGGATCATGAACTCGAACATCGGGCGCTTGTTCGTGACCAGTCGGCGGATGGCGTCGTCACCGCGCGCCAACCGGAGGTCGCACGGGTCGAGTCCGCCGGGCGCGACGGCGACGTAGGTCTGCGCCGCGAAGCGCTGTTCCTCCGCGAAGGCACGCGAGGCGGCACGCTGCCCGGCTTCGTCCGGGTCGAACGTGAACACGACCTCGCCGTTGGCGTTCGGGTCGGCGCCCGCCAGGTCACCGAGCATCGGCCGCAGCACCTTGATGTGGTCGACCCCGAACGACGTGCCGCAGGTGGCGACCGCGGTCGTGACGCCCGCGACGTGGCAGGCCATCACGTCGGTGTAGCCCTCGACGATGACGACCTGTTTCTGCTTCGAGATGTCGCGGCGGGCGAGGTCGAGCCCGTAGAGCACCTGGCTCTTGTGGTAGATCGGGGTTTCGGGCGTGTTGAGGTACTTGGGGCCCTTGTCGTCCTCGAGCAGGCGGCGCGCGCCGAACCCGATGGTGGCTCCGGTGACGTCGCGGATCGGCCACATCAGGCGCCCGCGGAACCGGTCGTACGGCGAGCGGTCGCCCTGGCTGACGAGACCGCCGGAGACGAGTTCTTCCATCGTGAAGCCGCGCCCGCGCAGGTGGTCCTTGAGCATGTCGTAGGACTTCGGGGCGAAGCCGACGCCGAAGTGCTGGGCGGCCGAGGGGTCGAACCCGCGCTCCCCCAGGAACCGGCGGGCGGGGTCGGCGGCAGCCGTGGTGAGCTGCCCCGTGAAGTACTCGAGCGCGGCTTCGTTCGCGGCGATCAGCCGTGCGCGGGTGTTGTAGTCGGTGCGCGGCCCGTCGCCCTCTTCGTAGTGCAGGGTGTAGCCGATCTTCGCGGCCATGCGCTCGACGGCCTCGGCGAAGGTGGTGTGGTCCTGCGCCATGATGAAGCTGAAGACGTCGCCGTCCTCGCCACAACCGAAGCAGTGGTAGCGGCCGACCTGGGGCCGGACGTGGAACGACGGGGAGCGTTCGTCGTGGAAGGGGCAGAGGCCCTTCATCGACCCGACGCCCGCGTGCTTCAGCGTGACGTAGTCGCCCACGACGTCGGCGATGTTGACACGCGAGCGGACCTCGTCGATGTCGTTCCGCGCGATCCTGCCAGCCACCCCTCGATCCTAGTTCGTGGGACCGACGTCGGCGGACCGGTCAGACGGCGATGTGGACCGGTTCACGGTCACCCACCACCAGACGTCGGTGCCAGGCGAAGGCGCCCTGGTCGGTCAGGCTCGCGACCTGGTCGACGACGGCGCGCAGTCGGCCGGCGTCGTCGTCCGCGGCGTGCCAGTCGGCGGCGAACCCCGGCTCCAGGTCGGACGCACCGGTGGCCGCCAGTGCGTCGAGCAGTTCGGTGAGCACGCGGCGCTGGTCCTCGTACACGGGCTGACGGTCGCCCTGGGTCATCACGAAGGCCGCGACGATGCCCTTGAGCACCGCGATCTCCCCGATGATCTCGGGTGGGGTGACGACCGACGCGGCGAAGCGCACGAGCGACCCCGAGGCGTAGGACTCGCGGGTGGCGGCCGTCGCGGTGCGCGCGAAGCGTCCGATCAGCTGCGACGTCAGGTTCTTCAGGCGTGCGGCGTCACGGCGGGAGCCGTCGTACGCGGTCATCCACAGGGGCAACGCACGCAGGCGGTCGAACGCCTCGAGCAGCTCGTCGCGGCTCAGGTCGTCGCCGACCCAGGCGTGCATGGCGGTCACGATGTCGTTCTCGCCGACGCGGTCCCCCAGGGCCGCGACGTCGATGAACCCGGCGACGACGGCGTCCTCGAAGTCGTGCACGGAGTACGCGATGTCGTCGGCGAGGTCCATGACCTGCGCCTCGATGCACCGCTGACGACGCGGAGCACCGGCGCGGAGCCACTCGAAGGCGTCGTGGTCGTCGTCGTAGAAGCCGAACTTGGTGCGCCCGGACGACGACTCCGACACCCCCTGCGCAGCGGGCCACGGGTACTTGCAGCTGGCGTCCAACGATGCGCGGGTCAGGTTGAGCCCGAACGGACGGTCGACGTCGGCGCCGGCGCCGGGCCGGACGCCGTAGACCTTCGGCTCGAGCCGCGTGAGCAACCGGAGCGTCTGCGCGTTGCCCTCGAACCCACCGATGCCGCTCGCCCAGGCGTTCACCGCGGTCTCGCCGTTGTGCCCGAAGGGCGGGTGTCCGATGTCGTGCGCCAGGCAGGCGGTGTCGACCACGTCGGGGTCGAGCCCGAGCGAGTCGGCGAGCTCGCGACCGACCTGCGCGACCTCGAGCGAGTGGGTCAGCCGGTTGCGGGCGAAGTCGAGCCCCGCGGTCGGGCTGAGCACCTGGGTCTTGGCGGCCAGACGCCGGAGCGCGCTGGAGTGCAGCAGTCGGGCGCGGTCACGGGCGAAGTCCGAGCGGCGGTTGCCGTGCTCCTCGGGGAGCCAGCGCTCCGCGTCGGCCGGGCCGTACGAGGCGGTGGCGCTCATCCGCCGCTGTGGTGCAGTTCGGCGGCGGCCAGGACCTTGCGGAACTCGGAGTCGACGTCGCGGCTCTCGAGCCAGCGGTCGGGCAGGGCGGTGCGCTTGGGGTGACCGGCACGACCGCGCGGCCCCTCGGCGTCGGCACCCGGGTACGGCGCGTCGTGGTCGAGCTGGCCGAGGAAGTCGTCGATCTCCTGCAGGCTCGACGCCATCGCCAGGCCGGACCGGACGTCGCTGCCGATCGGGTACCCCTTGAAGTACCAGGCCACGTGCTTGCGGATGTCGCGGCAGGCGTGCTCTTCGTCGCCGAAGAACTCGACGAGCAGCTCGGCGTGCCGGCGGAACCCGTCGGCGACCTCGCCCAGGGACGGCATGTAGCGCAGGCCCTCGCCACGGAACGCCGCGGCCAGGTCGCCGAACAGCCACGGGCGGCCGAGGCAGCCACGCCCGACGACCACGCCGTCGGCGCCGGTCTCGTCGATCATCCGGAGGGCGTCGGCGGCCGACCAGATGTCCCCGTTGCCGAGGATCGGGATGTCGGTCACCGTCTCCTTCAGCGTGGCGATCGCCGACCAGTCGGCGTGCCCGGAGTAGTGCTCGTTCGCGGTGCGGGCGTGCAGCGAGACCGCGGCGACCCCGGCGTCACGCGCGATGCGGGCGGCGTCGAGGTAGGTCAGGTGGTCCTCGTCGATGCCCTTGCGCATCTTGACGGTGACGGGGACGTCGCCCGCGGCGCGCACGGTCTTGGTGACGAGTTCGCGGAACAGGTCGAGCTTCCAGGGCAGGGCCGCGCCGCCGCCCTTGCGGGTGACCTTGGGCACCGGGCACCCGAAGTTCAGGTCGATGTGGTCGGCACGGTCCTCGCCCACCAGGATCGACGCCGCTTCGGCCACGGTGTTCGGCTCGACGCCGTACAGCTGGATCGACCGCGGGGTCTCGGACTCGTGGTGCTGGATGAGCTGCATCGACACGGGGGTGCGTTCGACGAGCGCCCGCGAGGTGATCATCTCGCACACGTAGAGCCCGGCGCCGTACTCGCGGCACAGCCGGCGGTACGCCATGTTCGTGATCCCGGCCATCGGCGCGAGCACGACCGGCACGTCGACCTCGATCGGGCCGATGCGCAGGGGGCCGCCGACTCGCGAGGCGGGTGCTTGTGTGATCGTCATACCTGACCCATCTTCCCACGTCGGTGCGCGCCGGTAGCGTTCTCCACATGACGACCGACGCCAGCACCCGGTTCGACGCCGACGCCCAGGCCCGCCGCCTGCCGGTCGAGGTGGTCGAGCGCCCGGCCGCGGACTCCCTGCACCAGGCCGCCGAACTGCTCGGCATCGAACCCGGCGACATCGTCAAGACCCTGGTGGTGAAGCGCCACGACGGCGGGTTCCTGCTCGCCCTGGTGCCGGGCGGGCGCAGCATCGCCTGGAAGAAGCTGCGCACCGTCGTCGGGGTCAACAAGCTCTCGATGCCCGACGCTGCCACCGCGCTCGGCGCGTCCGGCTACGAACGCGGGACCATCACGCCGATCGGCGCCACGGGTGACCTGCCGGTGTACGCCGACGAGCGCATCGTCGGACGCAGGGTCGCCCTGGGCGCCGGACGCCACGGCGCGAGCGCCTTCGTGGACGCGGACGCACTCGTCGCCGCCTACGGCGCGACCGTCGCGGACATCACCGACGAAGAACCGCAGCGCGACTGATCGGCCTGGCGACCGACGGATCGCGCCCCCGCACAGCCGTCGCGCCCCGCAGGGTCGGGTCGCAACGACCGCACGGGGGCGCGGGACCACCGGCGCGCGACGCGCGACCGACGGAAGCGTCAGTCCGGCACCTCGGTCCAGTCGCCCTCGGCACCGGCGAACGATCCGGCGTCGATCAGGCACGAATCACCGTCGCAGACCGGCGCACCGCCGGCCGTGACCAGCGTGAGCAGGCCGGGGCGCGCCTCCAGACCGGAGATCGCATCCGGGACCGACGGGGCGGACGGGAGGCCCGCCCCACCCCCGACGGTGGCCGTCGCGTCCGTCATCGGGTCGCCGCCACGTCCGCGCTCGCGTCGTCCGCAGCGCGCTCGGCCGCCGAGGCGACCTCCTCCGGCGTGGTCTCGCGGAGCGCGACCACCTGGCGGAGCACCTGCTCGAACGCCGAGGGGTCCTGGGCACCGGAGACGCCGTACTTGCCGTCGATCACGAAGAACGGCACGCCGTTGATCCCGTAGGCCTGCGCCTGGGCCTGGTCGGCACGGACGGCGGCGAGCTGGGCGTCGTCGCGCAGGGTGCTGAGGACCTCGTCGCGGTCCAGGCCGATCTCCGCCGCCAGGTCGGCCAGCGAGGACTCCTGGCCGACGTGCTCGCCGCGCTCGAAGTAGGCGGTGAACAGGCGCTCGACCATCTCGAGCTGCTTGCCGTGCTGCTTGGCGAGGTGGATGACCTGGTGGGCCTTCACGGTGTTGGTGTGGTGCATCGCCTCGAAGTCGTAGTCGAGCCCCACGCCTGCGGCGATGCCCGTGACCTGGTCGAGCATCTGCTGCGCCTGGTCGACGGGCATGCCCTTGTGGCCGGACAGGAACTCGGCCTCGGTCCCCTCGAAGTCGACGGGGGTGTCCGGACTCAGCTCGAAGGAGTGGTACTCGACCTCGACCGGACGGCCCTCGGTCGAGGCGCCGAACGCGGCCACACCGGCCTCGAACTTGCGCTTGCCGATGTAGCACCAGGGGCAGGCGATGTCCGACCAGACATCGACCTTCACGGAGTCGTTCATGCTGACCCCAACGCGCTCGTGCGCCGCGCATTCCCGTCGCCGGCAGCAGAACACCGGTGTTCGCAGGTCGAACACCCGATTGCGGGTGTGCAACGCACGAACACCGGTGTCGTGCGGAACAGGAACCCCTCCGCGCGGAACCGGAACCCCTACGCGCCGAGCAACCGCTGCGCGAGGTACCCCTGCAGCTGGTCGAGCGAGACGCGCTCCTGGCTCATGGTGTCGCGCTCGCGCACCGTGACGGCCTTGTCCTCGAGCGTGTCGAAGTCGACCGTGATGCAGAACGGCGTGCCGATCTCGTCGTGGCGACGGTAGCGACGGCCGATCGCGCCGGCGTCGTCGAAGTCCACGTTCCAGTTCTTGCGCAGGTCGTCGGCCAGGCCGCGGGCGACGGGCGAGAGCTGCTCGTTGCGCGACAGCGGCAAGACGGCGGCCTTCACCGGGGCCAGGCGCGGGTCGAGGCGCAGGACGGTGCGCTTGTCGACGCCGCCCTTCGCGTTGGGCGCTTCGTCCTCGTGGTAGGAGTCGAGCAGGAACGCCATGAGCGCACGGGTCAGGCCGAACGACGGCTCGATGACGTAGGGCACGTACTTCTCGTTGGCGGCCTGGTCGAAGAACCGGAGGTCCTGGCCGGACGACTCGATGTGGTTGTTGAGGTCGAAGTCGGTGCGGTTCGCGACGCCCATCAGCTCGCCCCACTCCGAGCCGGTGAAGCCGAAGCGGTACTCGATGTCGGCGGTGGCGTCGGAGTAGTGCGCCCGCTCGCCGTCCGGCACGTCGAAGCGACGCAGGTTCTCGGGGTCGATGCCGAGGTCGGTGTAGAACGCGACCGAGTCGGCGATCCACTGCTCGTAGTGCTCCCCCGCCTCGGCCGGCGGCACGAAGTACTCGATCTCCATCTGCTCGAACTCGCGGGTGCGGAAGATGAAGTTGCCGGGCGTGATCTCGTTGCGGAACGCCTTGCCGACCTGGCCGATGCCGAACGGGGGCTTCATGCGGCTGGTCGTCACGACCTGCGCGAAGTCGACGAAGATGCCCTGCGCGGTCTCGGGGCGCAGGAAGTTCAGGCCCTCTTCGGACTCGACCGGGCCGAGGTACGTCTTGAGCATCCCGGAGAACTCGCGGGGCTCGGTCCACTCGCCGCGGGTGCCGCAGTTCGGGCAGGCGATCTCGGCCATGCGGCCCTCGGGGTCGCGGCCCTTCTTGGCGACGAACGCCTCGATCAGGTGGTCCTCGCGGAAGCGGTGGTGGCAGTGCAGGCACTCCACGAGCGGGTCGGTGAAGGTCGCGACGTGGCCGGAGGCCTCCCACACCTTGCGGGGCAGGATCACCGCGGAGTCAAGGCCGACCATGTCCCCGCGGCCTCGGACGAACCGCTGCCACCACTGGCGCTTGATGTTCTCCTTGAGCTCCACACCGAGGGGCCCGTAGTCCCACGCGGAGCGGGAGCCTCCGTAGATCTCACCCGACTGGAAGACGAAGCCGCGGCGCTTGGCCAGGGCGATGACGCTGTCGAGACGGGAGGGCTGTGCCAAAGGGTGCTCCAGAGGTCGCCGAGCTGGGTGCTCGGTGCGGAAACGGTCCGGGCAAGACTACCGGCGATCGTCGGCCGGGAGGCCCGCCCCGCGTCCGCCCGCCGCGCTCACCTGGCCGACGTGGTCGGCCCCACCCCGCCGAGCGCGGCCGCGACGTCGGTCACGTCCGACTCGTCGTTCCACAGGTGGAACGCGATGCGCAGCCGACCGGCACGCCCCGAGGCGGTGAGCCCGGCGGCGGTGAGGGCCCGCAGGGCCGAACCGTCGGCGTCCGCGAACGTCACGATCGCCTGCCCGTCGCCCTGCCCGTCGCCCTGCCGAGGCGACCCCAGGGCGTCGCACAGCCGGTCCGCGAGACCGGTGGCGTGCCTCCAGACCGCATGCTGGTCGAGCGCGACCGCGTGCTCGAGCGCGGCCACGGCGCCGGGCCACGCCTGCCAGGCCGGGGAGACGTCGAAGCGGCGGGCGTCGTCGGCCAGGTGCATGGCGGGTCCGTAGCAGGAGGACCACACGTCCGCTCCCGCGTACCAGCCGGCCTGCACCGGGCGGAGCCGGCCGAGGGCGGTGTCGGAGAGCGTCATGAAGGCGACGCCGCGCGGTGCGCAGAGCCACTTGTAGGTGTGCGTGAGCGTCACGTCGAACGGTGCGGCGTCGACGGGCAGGACGCCGGCGGCCTGCGTGAGGTCGCAGAGGGTCAGGGCACCGACGCGTCGCGCGGCGGCGACGACCGGGTCGGGGTCTGTGACCACACCGGTGGCGGACTGCACCGCGGACCACGCGACCAGGGCCGTGTCGGGTCCGACCGAGGCGGCGAGCCGGTCCAGCGGGACGCTCCGGACCCGGATGCCGCGGTGCGCCTGCGCGAGGAACGGGAAGACGACCGAGCTGAAGTCGCCGTCGGGGACGACCACCTCGGCACCGTCCGGCAGCGCGTCGGCGACGACGGCGGCCATCACCGAGGTCTGCGAACCGGTCGCGACACGCTCCGCGGGGACGCCGACCAGCGCGGCGAAGAGCGTGCGGCCTTCCTCGACCAGGGCCCCGTACCGGGCCGGTGAGGTCTCCGCACGGGACCACGCGTCGAGGTCGGCTCGCTGGGCGGCGAGGGTGCCGCGGGTCGGCAGGCCAGCGGTGCACGCCGCCAGGTAGCCACGGCCGGCCGGGAAGGAGTCCATGCGGACAGCGTCCCGGTTCTCGCCCCATCACACCAGGGCCGGTTCGTTGTGCCACCGATAACATTGCGTGATGGACGAGATCGATCCCCAGCTGCTCCGGGTCCTGCGCGCCGTGGCCGACGGCGGGTCGATCACCCGCGCCGCCGCCGCGATCGGGTCGAGTCAGCCCGCCGTCAGCCAGCTGGTGGCCCGGGCCGAGCAGCGCCTCGGGCACGCGCTGGTGCTGCGGGGCGGACGCGGGGCCACACTCACCCACGCCGGCCAGGTGCTCGCGGACCACGCCCTGCACGTCCAGGCCGCACTCACCGCCGCGCGCGAGGACCTGGACGCCGTCGGCGGGCTCAGCCGCGGTCGGGTGCGCCTCGCCGGGTTCCCGAGCGCGTCCTCGGCGCTCGTGCCCGCCGTGCTCGCCCGGCTGGCGGCGACGGCACCGGGCGTGACGACCTCGTACGTCGAGGTCGAACCGCCCGAGGCGCTCGACCTGCTGCGCGGCGGTGCGGTCGACGTCGCCCTCACGTTCACCTACGTCGGGGACGAGATCGGGTCGGCACCGGACCCCGGGCTCGTCACCCGTGCGCTCGGGCGCGATCCGCTCGCCCTGGTGACGCCGGTCGAGCCGGGAGGCGCGGAACGACTCCGCCCCGTCGGCTCCACCGTCGTGGACCTCGCGTCCCACCACGACGCCCGGTGGATCGGAGGCTGCCCGCGCTGCCGAGGCCACCTGCTCGCCTCGTGTGCGAGCGCGGGGTTCACGCCGGACATCGTGCTCGAGACGGACAACGCGGCCGCGGTGGTGGGACTCGTCGCCGCGGGGCTCGGGGTGGCGCTGCTCCCCCGGCTGGCACTCGCGACGACGGTCATCCCCGCGGGTGTCGCGATCGATCCGGTGGACGACGACCTGGCCCGACGCGTCGAGGTCGTCGTGGCGCGCGGGGCCGAGCGGGTCCCCAGCGTGCTGGCCGCGCTGGACGCCGTGCGGTCGGCGGCGCACCTGCTCGACGGGGCGCTGCCGGGCTGAGGTGTGGCGCGCAGCCGAGTCTCGGCTGCGCGGACATTCCGCGCCGCTCAGACGGCGCAGCCTGTCCGCGGATCCGAGACTCGGCCCCGGCCCGGCGTCCGCCTCGGCTCGGGCTACGCCGTCGGGGTGTCGACCGCGCCGCCGTAGCGACGGTCGCGGCTGGCGTACTCCTCGATCGCACCCCACAGGTCGGTGCGGCGGAAGTCCGGCCAGAGCCGGTCGAGGAACACCATCTCGGCGTAGGCGGACTGCCAGAGCAGGAAGTTGCTCGTGCGCTGCTCGCCGGAGCTCCGGAGGAACAGGTCGACGTCGGGCATCTCCGGCACGTACAACCGCTTCGCCAGGGCCTTCTCGGTGACCTGGCTCGGCTTCAGGCGACCGGCTGCGACGTCCTCGGCCATGCCCCGCACCGCGTCGACGATCTCGTTCCGGCCACCGTAGTTCACGCACATCGTCAGCGTGAGGACATCGTTGCCCGCCGTCATGCGCTCCGCGGTCTCGAGCTCGTCGATGACGCTCCGCCACAGCCGCGGACGCCGGCCCGCCCACCGCACCTTGACGCCCCACTGGTGCAGTTGGTCGCGGCGCCGACGGATGACGTCGCGGTTGAAGCCCATCAGGAACCGGACCTCTTCCGGGGAGCGCTTCCAGTTCTCCGTCGAGAACGCGTACGCCGACACGTGCCCGACGCCGATCTGGATCGCGCCCGCGACGACGTCGAGCAACGACGCCTCGCCCGCCTTGTGCCCCTCGATCCGGGTCAGACCGCGGCCGTTCGCCCACCGGCCGTTGCCGTCCATGACGATGGCCACGTGCTCCGGCACGAACCGGGCCGGGATCGCCGGGGGCGTCTCGCCGGTCCAGTCGATCGGGCGGAACGGTTCGACGTCGTCGGGGCGGCGGGGGCTCATGCGGTGGGGGCTCCTTCGACAGCGGGATCGGGGTCGGGCACGGCGGGTGCCGGGGTCGAGGCCACCGCGCGCGCTGTCGCCTCGGGTCCGCCGTGGGTCTGGGGCACGGGCATCGGGTGCTCGGAGCGGTCGACGTGCGGCAGGGACCGGAGCGATCGTTCCAGGTGCCACTGGGCGTAGGCCGCGACCACGCCGGAGGCCCGCGAACGCGTCCGCTCGTCGGTGGCGTCCACCGTCGCCCAGTCACCCGCCAGCAGGGAGCCGAGCACACCGAGCGTCGCCGGGTCGAGCCGGGGAGTCCCCGGGGGCGCCGCACGGTCGGCGACGACACCACCGAGCTGCACCACGAAGGCCGAGTGCGGGCCGGGCTCCCCCGTCACCGCGCAGTCGCTGAACGAGGGCGCCCACCCCGCGATGCTCATCGCGCGCAGCAGGTACGAGTCGAGGGTCGCGCTGGACTGGTGTTCGCCGCGGGACAACGAGCGGAGCGCCCCGACGAGCAACAGGTACTGCTGCAGCCCGGCGTCGGCCTCGCTCAGTCGGTCGGCGGTCTCGACCATGGCGCTGGCCGCCGTGTACGCGCCGTAGTCGGCGACGATCTGGGCCCCGTACGCACCGAGGGACTCCGCCTGGGTGACGATGTCGAGCGACCGGCCCTCGTAGAACTGGGCGTCCACGACCATGAACGGCTCGAGCCGGCTGCCGAACTTCGACGCCGTCCGCCGCACGCCCTTGGCCACCGCGCGGATCTTGCCGTGCTGCCGCGAGAGCATCGTAACGATGCGGTCGGCTTCACCGAGCTTGTGGGTGCGCAACACGACGCACTCGTCCCGGTACAGCGGCATGACCCCAGTATCCCCCGCCCCGCCGACAGCCGCGTGCGGTGCGGGGCGGGGGCACTGCGACAAGACGCCGTCGTCTTCGCCGGACGCCGCGCACTCGTCGAGACGCCGCGACTTTCGGAGGCGCCTCGGCAACACGACGGCGTCTTGCGTGAGGCAGTGAACGTGCGCACAGACGGGAGGCGCGGTGCGGGACGGACCCACACCTGGGCCCACACCGGCCGGTACCTGGTCGACGCGCCAGCGGCGATCAGGCCGTGCCCGGTGGGGAGCCTCCTGTCTGGTTGCGTCTCAGGCGGAGACGAGCTCCGGCGCGTCTGCTCCGGCCGCGGCACCCGCGCGCACTGCGCGGTTCACCGCGGACACGATCGCCTTGAGCGACGCCGTCGAGATGTCGGCGTCGATGCCGACGCCCCACAGGCGCACGCCGTCGACGTCGAGCTCGACGTAGGACGCGGCCTTCGCGTCACCGGAGGCGCTCATCGTGTGCTCGGAGTAGTCGTACAGGGTGACCTGGACGCCCTGCTCAGCGAGCACCTTCAGGAACGCGTCGATGGGACCGGTGCCGACGGCCTCGGCCGTGACCGCGCCCTCGTCGACCCGGAGTGCCACGGACAGCGAGGTCGTGCCCTCGAAGTCGCTCGACGTCGCCGTCTTGGTGAGCTCGTAGCGGCCCCACTTCTCGTCGTCGATCGACGCGGGCAGGTACTCGTCCTGGAACACGTCCCAGATGCGCTGCGACGAGAACTCGCCGCCCTCGGTGTCGGTGTGCCGCTGGACGACGCCGGAGAACTCGATCTGCAGCTTGCGGGGCAGGTCGAGGGCGTGGTCGGTCTTGAGCAGGTACGCCACACCGCCCTTGCCGGACTGCGAGTTGACGCGGATGACGGCCTCGTACGACCGGCCGATGTCCTTCGGGTCGACGGGCAGGTACGGCACCGCCCACGCGATCTCGTCGATGTCCTTGCCCGCAGCGGCGGCCTTCGCCTTCATCGCCTCGAAGCCCTTGTTGATGGCGTCCTGGTGCGAGCCGCTGAACGCCGTGTACACCAGGTCACCCGCCCACGGCTGGCGCTCGGGCACCGGCAGCTGGTTGCAGTACTCGACGGTGCGCTTCACCTGGTCGATGTCGGCGAACGAGATCTCCGGGTCGATGCCCTGCGTGAACAGGTTCATCCCGAGGGCGACCAGGTCCACGTTGCCGGTGCGCTCACCGTTGCCGAACAGGCAGCCCTCGATCCGGTCGGCGCCGGCCAGGTAGCCGAGCTCGGCGGCGGCGACCGCGGTGCCGCGGTCGTTGTGCGGGTGCAGCGACAGGATGACGTCCTGGCGGTGGGCGAGGCGGCGCGACATCCACTCGATCGAGTCCGCGTAGACGTTCGGCGTGGCCATCTCGACGGTGGCGGGCAGGTTGATGATGACCTTGCGCTCGGGCGTCGGCTCGAAGACCTCGAGCACGGCGTTGCAGATCTCCAGCGCGACCTCGAGCTCGGTGCCCGTGTAGGACTCCGGCGAGTACTCGTAGTAGATCGTCGTGTCGTGCTGCAGCGTCGCCTCGGCAGCCTTGCACAGCTTCGCGCCGGCGACCGCGATGTCCACCACGCCCTGCACGTCCGTGCGGAAGACGACCTCGCGCTGGACGATGCTCGTGGAGTTGTACAGGTGGACGATGGCCTGCTTCGCGCCGTCGATCGCTTCGTAGGTGCGCTGGATGAGGTGCTCACGCGCCTGGGTCAGCACCTGGATCGTGACGTCGTCGGGGATCGCGCCCTCGTCGATCAGCGACCGGACGAAGTCGAAGTCGGTCTGCGAGGCGCTCGGGAACCCGACCTCGATCTCCTTGTAGCCCATCCGGACGAGGAGGTCGAACATCGCGCGCTTCCGCTCGGCGTCCATCGGGTCGATGAGGGCCTGGTTGCCGTCACGCAGGTCGACGGCACACCAGCGCGGGGCCTTGTCGATGCGCTTCGTGGGCCACGTGCGGTCCGGCAGCTCGACGGCGATCTGCTCGTGGAAGGGGACGTACTTGTGGATCGGCATCCCGGAGGGCTGCTGCGTGTTCTGCATCGTTCTTCGCTTTCGTCGCGTGTTCGTGAGCCGGTGTTCGTGGGCTCTGGTCAGTGCGGCCACGACGGACTCCGCGACGAGGTGGGCCGGAGTGTCAGGCCTCGTCGCGGCAGCGAAGGAGGAGCAGTGCGGAGTACATCGGGACCCACGGTAGCACCGGAGCAGCGGGCAGGCGCAAGCGTGTGACGCAGGACCTCGGCGCGCTCGAGCGGGGATGCAGGCTGGCGTGCCGAGCGGGTTGCCGAGTGGCTCCGAGCAGCTCCGAGCGGTCACGACATGCCGCGGGTCGGTCGCCGAGTGGTCACGTTCTGTCGCCCGGACCGCGTCCAGACGACAGTTCGAGACCACTCGGCGGACGTGAGCGGCGTGGCCGCGCCGTGCAGAGGACGTCGGCGTGACGCCACGACGAGACGGGAGGCCCGGTGCCAGCTGGCACCGGGCCTCCCGTCTCGTCGTGTGGTGCGCCGAGGGCGCCGGGTCAGTCGACCGCGAGCGCCTCGGTCGGCGGGACGCGCATCGCGCGGCGCACCGGGGCGATGGTCGCGACGACCGCCAGGACCAGCGCGCCGACCACCACGATGCCGATCGTCAGCGGTGGGAGCACCGGCGACACGGGAGTCCCGAGCGAGCCGAGGAGCGTCTGCCCGCCGACCCAGCCGTACAGGGTGCCGAGCGCGAGACCCGAGACGACGGCCGCGACGACCATCTGTACGGCCTCGGTGACGATCATCCGGCGCACCTGGGCACCGGTCAGGCCGAGCACGCGGAGCAGCCCGAGTTCGCGTCGACGCTGGAGCACCCCGAGTGCCAGGGCGTTCACGACCCCGACGGCGGCGATCACGGCGGAGAACCCGACGATCACGCTGACGACGGCGTTGATCTGCACGAACAGGTCACGCTGCGCCTCGATCATCGCCGGTGTGGCACTCCCCTCGCTCAACGCGCGCATCTGGGTCTCGAGCACGTGCTGCATGATCCCGAGCGCCACCGCGAAGGTGACGAGCAGGGTGACACCGATGACGAGCCCGATGGTCGCCCGCGAGGACCGCCCCGGCGCCCGCATCGCGTTGCGCCCGGCGAGCAGGACCACCGGGTCGTGCGAGCCGATGCGCCCGATGAGCTGCAGCACGGGCGGCATCACGATCGTCGCCCCGACCGCGACCCCGGCGAAGGAGACGAACCCGCCCAGCGCCGCCGGCAGGACCGCGACCGGGGACACCGAGCTGACGGCGAGCCCGAGCGCCATCAGCAGCGCACCGCCGGCCATGAGCACGATCGCCCAGACCTTGCGGGCGGTGCCGGACCGGACGTCGTCGTGGCTGGGCTCGACGGACGACGAGAGCGCTTCGAGCGGGGTGACGGTGAGCACGCGACGCGACCCGGACGCGAAGGCGCCCCAGGTGGCGAGGACGACGGCAACGACCGGCAGGACGAGCTCCCACGGCACGTACGTGTACTCGGTGTCGGGCAGGACACCGTTGCCCCGCAGGACGACGACGAAGAGTGCCGAGAGTGCGGTCCCGACGACGGCACCGATGACCCCGCCGAGCACGCCGACGACCAGACCGGTCCGGGTGATCCGCGCACGGAGCGTGGCTCCGGTCGCCCCGACGAGCCGCTGCAGCGCGATGATCCGGGTCTGCCCGGCGATCAGGGTGGCGCAGGTGTTCGCGGTGACGATCGCGCCGACGTAGAGCGCGATGCCGAGGAACAACCACCCGACCACGGACAGGATCGCCTTGATCGGCCCGAGGTCGGCGACGCCGGCTGCTCGGAGCGCTTCGGTGACGATGCCCGGTGCGATGACCAGGGCGGAACCGAACGTGGTGCCGAGGGCGGCGACCAGGACGGTGGGGGCGAAGGAGCGGACGCCGTTCACGCTGCCGCCTCCATCCCGAGCATCGTGGTGGAGATCGCGCCGGCGTCCATCGCCGGGCGGTCGGCGACGATCCGGCCGTCGGCCAGGAACAGGATGCGGTCGGCGTTCGCGGCGGCCACCGGGTCGTGCGTGACCATGACGACGCTCTGGCCCCATTCCTGCACGGCACCGCGCAGGATCGACAGGACGTCGCGACCCGTGCGGGAGTCGAGGGCACCGGTCGGCTCGTCGGCGACGACCACCGCCGGTCGCGAGGCGAGGGCCCGCGCGATGGCGACGCGCTGCTGCTGCCCGCCGGAGAGCTGGTGCGGCCGGTGGGTCAGCCGGTTGCCGAGTCCGAGCATCTCGACCAGACGGTCGATCCAGGCGGTCTCCTCGCGCGAGGGCTTGTGCCCACCGAGCAGGAACGGCAGCCGGATGTTCTCGCTGACATCGAGCGTCGGGACGAGGTTGAACGACTGGAAGACGAAGCCCAGTCGGCGACGGCGCAGCTCGGTGAGGTCCTTGTCGCCCAGCGCCGTGATGTCGACGCCGTCGATGTGGATCCGGCCGGTGGTCACGGCGTCGAGGCCGGCCGCGACGTGCATGAGCGTCGACTTGCCGGACCCGGACGGCCCCATCACCGCGGTGAACTCCCCCGCGCCGATGTCGACGCTGACGTCATCGAGCGCGGTGACGCGTCGGGCGGCGTCGCCGTAGTGCTTGGACACGTGGTCGAGGCGGATGATCGGAGCGTGGCTGGTGGTCATGCATCCACGATGGCCGCCGCCGGCCCCGTCACGCGTCGCTCGGACGGCTCCTGTTGATCGTCCGCTCGGCTCGGTTGTCTGTGGAGGGGTCATCCGTCGGGATGACCCGGCGTCACTCGGCCTTGGTGACGAGCCCGTGTTCGTGGGCGAAGACGACGAGACGGACCCGGTCGCGGAGCTCGAGCTTCGTCAGGACCCGCGAGATGTGCGTCTTCACGGTCGCCTCGCTGACGTACTCGTGCTGGGCGATCTCGCTGTTGCTGAAGCCGCGGGCGGCCAGGTCGAAGATCTCGCGCTCACGCGGGGTGAGGTCGGAGAAGGCCGCGGGCACCGCAGCGGCGCGTCCGACCGAGTCGTCGTACCGTCGCAGGAGCTCACGGGTCGCCGAGGCGGCGAACACCGCGGTGCCGGCGTGCACGGTGCGGACCGCGGCGAGCAGGAACTCGGGGTCGGCGTCCTTGAGCACGAACCCGCTCGCTCCGGCACGGATGGCCTTGGCGGCGGCCTCGTCGAAGTCGAACGTCGTCAGCACGAGGACCTTCGCGCCGTCGGTGCCGGACTGCTCGACGATGTGGCCGGTCGCCGTGATGCCGTCCATCACGGGCATCCGGACGTCCATCAGCACCACGTCGGGGCGGGTCCGGCGGACGAGCTCGACCCCCTCGGCCCCGTCGCCGGCCTCGCCGACGAACCGCAGGTCGGGCTGCGAGTCGATGAGCATCCGGATGCCGGTGCGGAAGAGCGCTTGGTCGTCGACGAGGGCGACGCGGATCGCATGATCGTCGGTCGGGGTCGTGGTCATCGGGCGCTGCGCTCCTGCTCGGTGGGGGTGATGCGACCGCGGGGCATCTGCCCACTGGCCGGGACGGTCGGCATCCGGACGGCGACCGCGAAGTCGTCGCCCCGGGCTCCTGCGGTCATCGTGCCACCGGTCATCACGGCGCGCTCGCGCATGCCGACCAGTCCGTGGCCCGTGCCCGGGCCGCGGACGCCGTCGTCGGCTCGGCGGTTCACGACGGCGATCTCGACCGTGTCCGGTCGGTAGGTCAGAGCGGCGTGCACCGGACTGCCCGGCTCGCCGTGCTTGTACGCGTTCGTCAGGCTCTCCTGCACGATCCGGTACACCGCGAGCTGCGTGGTGGTCGGCAACCCGCCGGGGTCGCCCTCGCGCTCCACCCGGACGTCGAGCCCGAGTTGGCGCATCTCGTCGACGAGCCGGTCGATGTCGTCGATCTCGGGCGTCGGCGCGGTCCCCTGCTCGTGCCGGAGCGCGCCGAGGAGTTCACGGACATCACCGAGCGCCCGCCGGGCCGTCGTCGAGATGGTGCTGAGCGCTTGATCGGCGACGGCGGGGTCGGCCTTCAGCGCGTACCGGGCGCCGTCGGACTGCGCGATGACGACCGCGAGCGAGTGGGCGACGATGTCGTGCATGTCGCGGGCGATCCGGACACGCTCCTGCTCGACGGCCACGGCCCGGTCGGCCCGCGCGGCGTCACGCTCGGCGAGCAGCTGGGCTTCGCGGCTCATGCTCGCCGACCGACGGGTCCGGACCACGAGCCCGGCGAGCCAGGGCAACAGGAGCAGGAGCAGGACGACGGCGAAGAACGAGAACGTGACCTGCAGCGACTCCTGCAGCGGGGTCGAGGCGGTCTCGTACGTGAGCCGGTTCTGGTAGTCGTCGAAGCCCAGGTAGGCCGCCGCGGTCACCGAACCGACGATCGCCGACACGAGTCCGGCCAGCCGCACACGACGGCTGCCGTACGCACTCGTCGTGTACATCACGCCGGCGATGAACGCGTTCGAGACGTCCGGCACCTGCAGGGTGACCATCTCGAAGACCGCGAACGCCCACGCCACGGCCAGTGCCAGCCCCGGTGACGACCGACGGAGCGCCAGGGCGGCGGTCATGCCGACGACCGTGATCACCGACAGCGGACCGTCGATGCCGCGCCCGCTGGCGATCAGCACCAGGCCGCCGAGCAGCACGGCGATCACCAGGTCGGTGATGACCTGCGCACGGAGCATCGGACGGAACACCCGTCCACGGTACGGCGGACCGCTCACCAGCGCGTCCCTCGCCCGGATGACCCGGGCTGCAGGGGTCCGACGATCAGAAGCCGAGGCGTCCGAGCTGCTTCGGGTCACGCTGCCACTCCTTGGCCACCTTCACGCGGATGTTCAGGTAGACGTGCCGGCCGCCGAGCAGCGACTCGATCTCGACGCGGGCCCGCGAGCCGACGTCCTTGAGACGCTCGCCCTTGTGCCCGATGACGATCGCCTTCTGGCTGTCGCGCTCGACGAACAGGTTCGCGAAGATGCGCAGTGGCCCGTCGGCGTCGTCGTCCTCGTCGGGTTCGACGATGTCCTCGATGACGACGGCCAGCGAGTGCGGCAGCTCGTCACGGACACCTTCGAGCGCCGCCTCACGGATGAGTTCGCCGATGCGCTCCTCGTCGGTCTCCTCGGTCACCGCACTCGAGTCGTAGAGCTGCGGGGACTCGGGCAAGAGGCTCGTGACGACGCCCAGCAGGTCTTCGAGCTGCATGCCCCGTGTGCCCGAGGTCGGCACCACGGCGTCCCAGTCGCGGAGCTTCGAGACGGCCAGCAGCTGCTCGCCGACGCGGTCCTTCGAGGTGCTGTCGATCTTGGTGACGATCGCGATCTTCTTGGCGCGCGGGTACTGGTCGAGCGTGTCGTTGATGAACCGGTCGCCGGGACCGACGGGTTCGTTCGCCGGCACGCAGAACCCGATCACGTCGACGTCGCCCAGCGTGGACTGGACGAGGTCGTTCAGCCGTTCGCCGAGCAGCGTGCGCGGACGGTGCACGCCCGGCGTGTCCACGATGATGACCTGCCCGTCGGGCCGGTGCACGATCCCGCGGATGGCACGCCTGGTGGTCTGCGGCTTCGACGACGTGATCGCGACCTTCTCGCCCACCAGGGCGTTGGTCAGCGTCGACTTGCCGACGTTCGGACGGCCGACGAACGAGACGAAGCCCGCGCGGTAGGGCTTGTCCGAGCCGGCTGGGGTGGTGTCGGGGTCGGTCATGCGTGCGTGGTTCCCGTCGTGGTGGTTTCGGCGTCGTCGAAGGCGTCCTCGACGTCGGCCAGGGCATGGGTGCGCTCGGCGAGCACGGTGATCAGGTGGCGGCGCTTGCCCTCGACACGGTCGGCGGTCAGGACGACGCCGGACACGGTGACGGTCTCGCCGGACACGGCAAGGTGTCCGAGCTCCTTGGTGAGCAGCCCACCGGCGGTGTCGACGTCGTCGTCGTCGAGCTCGATGCCGAACAGGTCGCCGAGCTCGTCGACCGGCAGTCGTGCGGAGATCCGCCACACACCCGGCTCGACCTCGGTGCGGTCGACGACGGCGCGGTCGTACTCGTCGGAGATGTCGCCGACGAGCTCCTCGATGAGGTCCTCCATGGTCACGAGTCCGGCGACTCCGCCGTACTCATCGACCACCAGCACCAGGTGGTTCTTGGCGAGCTGCATGTGCCGCAGGGTGTCGTCGGCGTGCTTCGACTCCGGCACGAACTCGGCGGGGCGGAGCAGCCGGCTGACCCGCTCGCCACGGGACGCGGGCCGCTCGTACAGCGACCGCGCGACGTCGCGGAGGTACAGGACACCGCGCACGTCGTCGCTGTCCTTGCCCGTGACCGGCATGCGGGAGACACCGGCGGCGAGGAACTGCTCCATGGCCACACCGAGGGTGTCCGCGCCGTCGACGGTGAGCATGTCCGTCCGCGGCACCATGACCTCACGCACCAGGGTGTCGCTGAACTCGAACACCGAGTGGATGAGCTCGCGGTCCTCGTCCTCGAGCACGTTGCTCTCGGTGGCCTCGTCGACCAGGGAGAGCAGCTGTTCCTCGCTCGACACCGTGGACGCGCTCCGGCCGCGGCCGGGGGTGACCCGGTCGCCGATGTGGACGAGCAGCCCGGCGAGCGGTCCGAGCACGATGCGCACCCCGCGGACGATGCCGCCGGTGGCACCGATGAGTCGCTCGGCGTGGGCCCGCCCGACACTCCGCGGGCTCGACCCGAC
The DNA here is from genome assembly GCF_001864905.1 of Curtobacterium sp. MCBA15_007. Classification (NCBI taxonomy): domain Bacteria; kingdom Bacillati; phylum Actinomycetota; class Actinomycetes; order Micrococcales; family Microbacteriaceae; genus Curtobacterium; species Curtobacterium sp. MCBA15_007. The sequence goes on along the minus strand of NZ_MJGM01000015.1, from coordinate 49,096 downwards.
CAGCACGAACGACACCGCGGTCATGATCGCGGCGGAGACGACGAGCGCCACCCACCAGCTGTCGAAGGCACGCACCAGGGCGATCGTGACGAGCACAGCGGCGGCCGTCTCGGCCAGCACCCGGAAGAAGTTCAGCGCGTTCACGTGCGCGCCGACGTCGTCCGCGATCGCCTCGATCGACCGACGGCGCTTGTTGCCCCTGGCGATCTCCTCGAGGTCGGCTCGGGACACCACGGAGAGCGCGGCGTCGCTCGCGGCGAGGAGCCCGCCGAGCACGACGAGCCCCAGCGCCACCGCGAGGAGTCCGGCGACGACGACCATCGGCTACCGCCCTCGGTGCTGGGCGGCGAACGCGGTCAGGATCTCGCCCTGGATGCCGAACATCTCGGCTTTCTCGTCGGGTTCGGCGTGGTCGAAGCCGAGCAGGTGCAGGATGCCGTGGCAGGTGAGCAGGAGCATCTCGTCGGTGCTCGAGTGCCCGGCGGTCTTCGCCTGCTCCTCGGCCACCTGCGGGCAGAGCACGATGTCGCCGAGCAGTCCGGCCGGCGTCGGGTCGTCCTCGGTGCCGGGCCGCAGTTCGTCCATCGGGAAGCTCAGGACATCCGTCGGGCCGGGCTCGTCCATCCACCGCACGTGCAACTGCTCCATCGCGCCCTCGTCGACCAGCACGATCGCGAGCTCCGCGTCGGCGTGGACGTGCATGGCGTCCAGGGCGAACGCGGCGAGCCGCTGGATCGCGGCCTCGTCCACCTCGACGCCGGACTCGTTGTTGAGCTCGATGCTCACCGGTTGCCTCCTCGGGCGTCGTTCTGGGGGTACGGGGGCCGTGCACGGTCCTGCGGCGGGCGCCCACGACGCTCGGCGCGGTTGGCGCCGTCGGGGTTGCCGACCGGAGCGGTTCCGCGGCCGCCGGGGCGCTGGCCGGCCTGCTCGGCGAGGCGCTCTTCGTCGTAGACCGTGTAGGCGTCGACGATCCGACCGACGAGGGTGTGGCGGACCACGTCCTCGCTGCCGAGACGGGCGAAGTGGATGTCATCGACCTGGTCGAGGATGCGGGTCACGAGCCGGAGACCGGACACGTTGCCCGGCAGGTCGACCTGGGTGATGTCACCCGTGATGACCATCTTCGAACCGAACCCGAGACGGGTCAGGAACATCTTCATCTGCTCGGGCGTGGTGTTCTGCGCCTCGTCGAGCACGACGAACGAGTCGTTCAGGGTCCGACCACGCATGTACGCCAGCGGGGCGACCTCGACGGTGCCGGCCGCCAGGAGCTTCGGGACGAGCTCCGGGTCCATCATCTCGTTCAGGGCGTCGTAGAGCGGCCGCAGGTAGGGGTCGATCTTGTCGGTGAGCGTGCCCGGCAGGAAGCCGAGCCGCTCGCCGGCCTCGACCGCGGGACGCGTCAGGATGATCCTGTTGACCTCGCGCCGCTGCAGCGCCTGCACGGCCTTCGCCATCGCCAGGTAGGTCTTGCCGGTCCCGGCCGGGCCGATGCCGAACGTGATCGTGTGCTCGTCGATGGCGTCGACGTAGGCACGCTGCCCGTCGGTCTTCGGCCGGACGGACTTGCCGCGGCTCGAGACGATGGGGGTGCCGAAGGTGTCGGACGGCTTGCGGTCGTCGTCGAGGATCCGTGCGGACATCGGGATGTCGGACGGGCCGATCTCCTGCCCGCGCTTGACCATGCCGACGAGTTCGTCGACGAGCGCCTTCGCGCGGGCGACGTCGCGTTCGGGGCCGGTCAGCGTGACCTCGTTGCCACGGACGACCACCCGGACACCCGGGTACTGGCGCTCGACGGTCTTGAGCAGTCGGTCCTGGGGGCCGAGCAGCTGCACCATGGCGATGCCGTCGACCTGGAGCGAGACGGAGACGGGCTGTTCGTCGGCGGCGGTGGGCTGTGCTGGTTCGTTATCCGGCAAGGGTGCCTTCCTGCAGTTCACCTGCGAGTACGTGCGCGTGCACGTGGAACACGGTCTGACCGGCGGCTTCGCCGGTGTTGAAGACGAGTCGGAACTGGCCGTCGGCGCGCTCGTCGGCGATGCGCTGCGCCGTGGCGACCACGTGGGCCAGGAGGTCGGGGTCCCCCGCGGCGAGCTCCGCGACGTTCGCGTACTGCTCCGTCTTGGGCACGACGAGCACGTGGACGGGGGCCTTGGGCGCGATGTCCTCGATCGCGATGACACGGTCGTCCTCGGCGACGATGGTCGCCGGGATCTCGCGCGCGATGATCTTGGAGAAGACGCTGGGCGTGCTGGTGCTCATGGCTCCATCGTAGGACGCGTCCGACGGCGGGGTCCGGCTCACCAGCGACCCAGTCGCGCCTGCAGGACAGCGAGTGCCGCCGGTCCTGCGGTGGAGGTGCGGAGCACGCTGTCGCCGAGTCGGACACGCACCGCACCGGCGGCCTCGAGCCGGTCGAGCTCGGCACCGTCGATGCCGCCTTCGGGTCCGACGACGAGCGCGATGTCCTCGGCGTCCGTCGGTGGTTCCCAGGTGGCGAGCCGCACGGTCGCGGTGGGGTCGAGCACGACGAGTGCGGTCCCTGCTCCGAGAGCCGACACGAGCTGGCCCGTCGTCGCGAGCGGTGCCACCACAGGGACGCGCGGACGGATCGCCTGCTTCGCCGCCTCGTGCGCGATGGCGGCCCACCGCGCACGACCCTTCTCGACCTTCGCGCCGCCCCACCGGGAGACACTGCGCGCAGCCGACCACGGCACCACCCGGTCGACACCGATCTCGGTCGCCGCCTGCACGGCCATCTCGTCGCGGCCGCCCTTCGCCAGTGCCTGCACCAGCGTCAGCGACGGACGCGGTGCGTCCTGGTGCTCGAGGGTCTCGACCGCGAGCTCCAGCGTGTCCTTGCCGAGTGCCGTGACCGGCCCGGACACCACGGTGCCCCGACCGTCGGCGATCCGCAGGACCTCGCCGACCCGCACCCGCGCGACGGAGACCGCGTGCCGGCCCTCGGCACCGTCGAGCGACACCGTGTCGCCGACGACGACGTCGAGCGAGTCGACGAGGTACAGCGACGCCATCAGTGGTTGAAGAACCGGTCGCGGAGCTTGCCGAACATGCCCTGCTGGAACCGGGCGAGTTGCGGAGCCGTCGTCTTGTGCGACTTCGCGAGCTGCTCGACCAGCTGCCGTTCCTTGTGGGACAGCTTGGTCGGGGTGACGACCTGCACGCCGACCCGCAGGTCGCCGCGCCCGTTCCCGCGCAGCTTCGTGATGCCGCGGTCCTTGATGACGAGGACGTCGGCGCTCTGCACACCGGGTCGGATCTCGAGCTCGACCGGACCGTCGAGGCCGTCGATCGTGGTGGTCGTGCCGAGGACGGCGTCGGTCATGCCGACCTCGAGCGTGGCCAGCAGGTCGTCACCGTCGCGGCTGAAGACGTCGTCGTGGCGCACGCGGATCTCGAGGTACAGGTCACCGGACGGGCCACCGGCCGGACCGACCTCGCCCTGGCCCGGCATCTGCAGCCGTAGTCCGGAGTCGACGCCGGCGGGGACGTCCACCGGTACGGTGCGACGGGCGCGGACGCGGCCCTGGCCCTGGCAGGTCGGGCAGGGGCTCGGGATGACGGTGCCGTACCCGCGGCAGGTGCCGCACGGGGCGCTCGTCACGACGTTGCCGAGGAGCGACCGGACCTGGCGCTGGATGTGCCCGGACCCGCCGCAGATGTCGCACGTGCGCGGGCTGGTGCCCGGTGCGCAGCAGGAGCCGTGGCAGGTCTCGCACAGCACGGCCGTGTCGACCTCGACGTCCTTGTGGGTGCCGAAGACGACCTCGTCGAGGTCGACCTCGATGCGGAGCAGGGCGTCCTGCCCCCGTTCGGCACGGCTGCGGGGGCCGGAGCCACGTCCGCCGCCACCGCCACCACCGAAGAAGGCGTCGAAGATGTCGCTGAAGCCGCCAGCACCGCCTCCGAAGGGGCTGTCGGCCTGCGGTCCGGCGTCGTACCGGCGTCGCTGCTCGGGGTCGCTCAGCACGTCGTACGCGTGCGTCACGTCCTTGAAGCGCTCGGCGGCGTCGGGTGCCGGGTTCACGTCCGGGTGGAGCTCACGCGCCAGGCGGCGGTAGGCCTTCTTGATGTCGGCATCGGAGGCGTCTCGCTGGACGCCGAGGACGTCGTAGTGGTCTGCCACGTATCCCTCAGTCGGTTGGGTTCGGTCGGTTGGTCAATGTTCGCCCAGGAGTTTGGACAGGTACCGGGCGACGGCCCGGACGGCCGCCATGTTCGTGCCGTAGTCCATCCGGGTCGGTCCGAGGACGCCCAGTCGGGCCACCTCGCCACCGGCCAGGTAGCCGCCGGCGACGATGCTCGTGGCGTCGAGCCCATACTCGGCGTTCTCGACGCCGATGCTGGCCGCCACCGCGATGTCGTCCACCTGCATCTCCCCGAACAAGCGGAGCAGGGTGACTTGTTCCTCGATCGCTTCGAGCACGGGGAAGAGGCCGCCGGAGAAGTCCTGCTCGCTCTTCGCCAGGTTCGCCGCACCGGCCATCAGCAGGCGGTCCTGCCGGTTCGCAGCGACCTGCTCGATGAGCGTGGCGACGACGACCCCGCCGAGCGTCTGGGCGTCGGGGCGGAGCTGCTGCGGCACGGCCCGGAGTGCGGTCGGGACGTCCTGCAGCAGGAGCCCCACCGTGGCGCCGTTCACCACGGTGCGGAGTTCGCCGAGCGAGTCCTCGTCGAGCGCGACGTCGGTCTCGACCACGCGCTGCTCGACCCGGGCGGTGTCGGTGATGAGCACCACCATCAGCCGGGCGTCACCGAGCCGCACCAGCTCGACGTGCTGCACGCGGGCGCGCACCATCGACGGGTACTGCACCAGGGCGACCTGGTTCGTGAGCTGGCTGAGCAGCCGGACGGTGCGCCCGAGGACTTCGTCGAGGTCGTTCGGGGCGCCGAGGAAGGTCTCGATGGCGTGCCGCTGCGCGCTGGAGAGCGGACGGGCACCGGCGAGGTGGTCCACGAAGAGGCGGTATCCCTTGTCGGTCGGTACGCGACCGGACGAGGTGTGCGGGGCCGCGATGAGCTGTTCGTCCTCGAGCAGGGCCATGTCGTTGCGGATCGTCGCGGCGCTGACCCCGAAGGCGTGCCGCTCGACGATGGTCTTCGACCCGACGGGTTCACGCGACGCCACGTAGTCGCGCACGATGGCCTTGAGGACCTCGAGGCTGCGTTCACTGACCACGAGCGTCTCCTTCCCGATCGACCTGGCACTCGGACGTGTCGACTGCTGATCCTACGCCCGACCGCTGACGGCCCGGGACTTCCGGGCGGTCGGCCGATACGCTTCCGCCATGACCTACGGACAGCAGCCCGGCGGCCCTTCCGACCAGCAGCCCGGCGGGCCGCAGCAGCCCGGCGGGCCCCAGCAGCCCAGTGGCCCCCAGCAGCCCGGGGGCCAGTACGGCCCCGGCCCCGGCGGGCCGCAGCAGCCCGGCGGCCCCCAGTACCCCGGCGGGCCCCAGTACCCCTCCGGGTACACCCCGCCCCAGCCGATGAGCCCCGAGGACCAGCGCCTCTGGGCGACGCTGACGCACATCGGCGGCATCTTCTTCACCGTGGTCGCACCGCTGGTGGCCTACCTGGTCCTGCGCGACCGCGGCGGCTTCATCCGCGAGCACACCCGGGTCGCCCTGAACTTCCACATCACGATGGCGATCGCCTACGTGGTCGGTTCCCTCACCTCGGTGTTCGGGGTCGGGCTCCTGATCATCTTCGCCGCGGGCATCGTGTCGCTGATCTTCAGCATCATGGCCGCGATCGCCGCGAACCAGGGCCAGTTCTACCGCTACCCGCTCTCGATCGAGTTCATCAAGCAGTAAGCGGCACGCACTCGGCAGCAAGCAGTGCGCACGCCGCTCAGTCGAGCAGCTCCCGCACCACCGCGTCGGCGAGCAGCCGACCCTGCAGGGTCAGGTCGATGCGTCCCCGCACCGCGGCCGACCCGTCCACGAGCCCGCGTGCGATGAGGCCGGCGACCCGGCCACGGGCCTCCTGGCGGATCTCGCTCGTGGCGAGCTCCCCGCGGACCCGCGCGGCGAGCAGCAGGCGCTCGACGTACCGCGTCTCGTCGTCGATGGTCTCGCGGCCGGCGGCCGGCGACTCCCCCGACAGCACCCGGTTCGCGTAGGCGGCCGGGTGCTTGACGTTCCACCAGCGGGTACCGGCGACGGCGGAGTGCGCACCGGGGCCGACGCCCCACCAGTCGTGGCCCTTCCAGTAGGACAGGTTGTGGCGACTCGCGTGCCCGTCGCCGCGCGCCCAGTTCGAGACCTCGTACCAGGAGTAGCCGGCGTCGCCGAGCACCTGGTCGGCGAGCTCGTACATGTCGGCGGCCAGGTCGTCGTCGGGGGCGGGGAGCTCACCGCGGGCGACCATGCGGCCCATCGCGGTGCCGTCCTCGACGATGAGCGAGTAGGCCGACACGTGGTCGGGCTCGCACGCGATCGCGGCGTCGAGCGAGGTCCGCCAGTCGGCGAGCGACTCCCCCGGCGTGGAGTAGATCAGGTCGAGCGAGACGTCGAGCCCCTGCTGCTTCGCGAGGTCGACGACGACGGGGACCCGCAGGGGGTCGTGCGTTCGGTCGAGCGTGGCGAGCACGTGCGGCACCGCGGACTGCATCCCGTAGCTGATCCGGTTGAACCCGCCGGCCCGCAGGGTCTCGAGCGACGCCGCGTCGACGGAGTCGGGGTTCGCCTCGGTGGTGACCTCGGCCCCGGGCAGGATGCCCCACGTGTCGTCGATCGCCCGCAGGATCATCGCCAGGTCGGACGCCGGCAGCATGGTCGGGGTCCCGCCGCCGAAGAACACGGTCGACACCGGGCGCCGCGGCACGCCGGAACGGTCGAGCACGGTCGCGGCCCACTCGATCTCGCGCACGGCGTGGCCGGCGTAGTCGTCGCGACGGACGCCGCGGAGCTCGGAGGCCGTGTAGGTGTTGAAGTCGCAGTAGCCACAGCGCACACGGCAGAACGGGACGTGCACGTAGACGCCGAACGGGACGTCACCGGCGGCGGGAGCAGCGCCGGGGCCGGTGGCGGGGCCCGCTGCCGCCCACGGCGTGATCAGGCCGTCCGCGGGTGCTGGATCGGCGATCGGGAGAGCACTCGGCATGGAGTCCATTGTCCGTCATGATGGGAGCCATGGAGCACCATCCCGTCCCCACCACGGTCCTGTGGGACATCGACGGCACCCTCGTGATGAACGCGTCGTCCCCGGGCAACCTCTACCACCTGGCCCTCGAGCGGGCGGTGGGCCGCGACCTCACCCTGCGGGTGGGGCACCAGCACGGCCGGACCGACGCCGGACTCATCGCCGAGCACGTGCGCGCCCACGCGTTCGAGGACACCCTGATCCCCACGGTCAGTCGGCACCTGCACGACCTGACCGCCGAACGGCACGCCTCCGGCGACCACCGCAGCCCCGTCCCCGGAGCGAAGGCGCTCCTGACCCGGTTCGCCGAGCTCGGGTGGCGCAACGGGCTGCTCACCGGCAACTCGGAGTACCGCGCCCGGGTGAAGCTCACCGGCGCCGGGTTCGACCCCGACGGCTTCGACTGGGAGCACTCGTACTTCGGCGACACCGAGGTCGATCGGGCGGGGGTCACCCACCGTGCCGCCGCCGACCTGGTCGGCACCCGGGCGGTGATCGTCGGCGACACCCCGCGTGACGGCGAGGCAGCCGACGCCGCCGGCATCCCGTTCCTGGCCGTGGCGACCGGCATCTACGACGTCGACGCGCTCCGGCACACGAACGCCGTGACGGTCGCGCGCGACTGCCAGCAGGACGCGGCGCTCATCGAGGACGCGATCGCCGCGCTCCCGCCGCTGCGCTGAGCAGTGGCCGGACGCGCCCGGCGCGACGGCCACGACCCACGCGCGTCGCGCCCGGCGCGACGGCAACGACCCCCGCGCGACAGGCGCGGCCCCGGCGCGACAGGCGCGCCCCGGCGCCTAGTCGCCCCGCAGTGCCGCCAGGTACTTCTCCGCCATGACCTTCTGCTGCCGGCGTACGAACGGCGCGACGAAACGCCACTTCGCGCTCGACGGCTGCGAGAACTGCCGGATCTGCAGCCACACCGAGCCGTCCTGGGTGCGCTCGACGACGAACGACTCCTCGCCGGAGAGCGGATGCCCCTCGAGCGTGCCGTACGCGAAGCCCTTGCGGTCGTGCTCGTCGATGATCGACACGACCCGCACCGGTGCCAGCACGGTCTGCCCGAAGGCGTGGATCGTCAGGGTCGCGCTCGTGCCCGCCGTCAGCAGCGGTGTGCCGTCCGGTGCGAACTTCTCGACCCGGGGCGTCCCGATGGACGCCGGAGCGATCGGCACGCCGTCGTCGTCGAAGGTCACCGGGTTGTACCGGACCTCGTCGTCGTCGGGCTGCTCCTCGACGCGGACCCGCACGCCGCTGCGCTCCTGGATCTGCCACGTCAGTGCCTGCACCACGGCGGTCTCGAACCGCTGGTCGCCGTGTCCGATCCGCGCGCGCGACTCGGCCGGGGTGAAGCCCTCGGGCGGGTAGGTCATGAGGTCCGACGCCTGGGTCGCCCCCACCGCGCCGTACGTCAGGGCGGTCCGGTAGCTCCCGCGGATGCTCATGCCGCCATGCTACTTGGGCGGGCCGCCCCGGATCGAACCGATCCCCTCTCAGCTCCGCCCGACCGGCGCGGCGCCGGTGCGCCCCGAACTGGAGGCCCGACAAGCGCCCGCCACGCGGCTATCGTCAGCAGGTGCCCCACACCACCCCCGCCCGCCCGCGGTCCGTCGACCGCCGGACCGCTGCCCTCGCCGTGCTCACGCTCGTCGCGTTCGGCCTGGCGGCCGCCGCCCGGGTGCTGGTGGACGTGACGACCTCGGCTGCGGCGTCCCCCGCCCGGTACGCCGCCGTCGCACTCGCCCCCGAGGCGTGGACCGGCTTCGACACCGCGAACGTCATCGCCGCCGTCGGGGCCAGCTGTGCCGGCGCCGGGGTGCTGCTGTTCGGTGCCGCGCTGGTGTCCGCGGTGCGTCGTCACCCGGGCCGACGGCTCCCGCTCGCCCTCGCGGTGGTGACCCTCGCGATGGTGGTCGGCGCCGTGGCCGCCGGGGTCACCTCGGGCCGACAGAGCGACTTCGACGCGGCTGCCCACTGGGCCATCCTGCGGACCGCACTGGCGGGACTGGCTGCGGCGAGCCTCCCGGCTCTCGGCCTGGCCGCCCTGCGGGCCCGCGCCCGCCACACCGGCTGAACCGGCGCTACTTCTTCTTCTCTTCGACGTCGCCGGAGAGCGCCGCGATGAAGGCTTCCTGCGGGACCTCGACCCGACCGATGGTCTTCATGCGCTTCTTGCCCTCCTTCTGCTTCTCGAGGAGCTTGCGCTTGCGGGTGATGTCACCGCCGTAGCACTTGGCCAGGACGTCCTTGCGCATGGCGCGGATGCTCTCGCGGGCGATGATGCGGGCGCCGATGGCGGCCTGGATCGGCACCTCGAACTGCTGGCGCGGGATGAGCTTGCGCAGCCGCTCGGTCATGAGCGTGCCGTAGGCGTATGCCTTGTCGCGGTGCACGATCGCACTGAACGCGTCGACCTGGTCGCCCTGCAGCAGGATGTCGACCTTGACGAGGTCGGCGGCCTGGTCGCCGGTGGGCTCGTAGTCGAGCGACGCGTACCCCTGGGTCTTGCTCTTCAGCTGGTCGAAGAAGTCGAAGACGATCTCGCCGAGGGGCATCTCGTAGCGGATCTCGACGCGGTCCTCGCCGAGGTACTCCATGCCGAGCAGGGAGCCACGGCGCTGCTGGCAGAGCTCCATGATCGCGCCGACGTAGTCCTTCGGGGCCAGGATCGCGGCGCGGACCATCGGCTCGCGGACCTCGACGATGCGCCCGGTCGGGAACTCCGAGGGGTTCGTGACCTCGGTCACGGCGTTGTCCTCGGTCGTGACCTCGTAGATCACGCTCGGGGCGGTGGTGATGAGGTCGAGGCCGAACTCGCGGGACAGCCGCTCGGTGATGATCTCGAGGTGCAGCAGCCCGAGGAACCCGCAGCGGAACCCGAAGCCGAGCGCGACCGAGGTCTCCGGCTCGTAGACCAGTGCGGCGTCGGAGAGCTTGAGCTTGTCGAGCGCTTCACGGAGCACCGGGTAGTCGCTGCCGTCGATCGGGTACAGGCCCGAGAACACCATCGGCTTCGGGTCGGTGTAGCCGGGCAGTGCCTGGGTCGCCGGCTTCTGCGCGCTGGTGACGGTGTCGCCGACCTTCGACTGGCGGACGTCCTTCACGCCGGTGATCAGGTAGCCGACCTCGCCGACCGACAGGCCCTTGGTGGGCTTCGGCTCCGGGCTCGAGACCCCGATCTCCAGGATCTCGTGCGTCGACTTGGTCGACATCATCTGGACCTTCTCGCGGGGCGAGATGGTGCCGTCGATCATGCGGACGTAGGTGACGACGCCGCGGTAGCTGTCGTAGACCGAGTCGAAGATCATCGCGCGGGGCGCGGCCTCGGCGTCGCCGACGGGGGCCGGCACGCGGCGGACCACCAGGTCGAGGAGCTCGGACACGCCGACGCCCGTCTTGCCGGAGACCCGGAGGACGTCCTCGGGCTTGCCACCGATGAGCTGCGCGAGCTCGGCGGCGTACTTGTCCGGCTCGGCCGCGGGCAGGTCGATCTTGTTGAGGACCGGGATGATCTCGAGGTCGTTCTCGAGCGCCAGGTACAGGTTCGCGAGCGTCTGCGCCTCGATGCCCTGCGCGGCGTCGACGAGCAGGATCGCGCCCTCGCACGCCGCCAGGGACCGCGAGACCTCGTACGAGAAGTCGACGTGCCCCGGGGTGTCGATCATGTTCAACGCGAAGGTCTCACCGTCGAGTTCCCACGGCATGCGGACGGCCTGCGACTTGATCGTGATGCCGCGCTCGCGCTCGATGTCCATGCGGTCGAGGTACTGCGCACGCATCGCGCGGTCCTCGACGATGCCGGTGATCGACAGCATGCGGTCGGCCAGCGTCGACTTGCCGTGGTCGATGTGCGCGATGATGCAGAAGTTGCGGATCGCGTCGGCCGGGGTCGCTGCGGGCTCCAGCGGAGCGGATGCTTGTGGGCTCACGGTTCCTCAGGTGGGTCGGACGGTCGCAACAGTCTCCCACGCTTCACCCGCCCTGGAGGCACGGCGCGCGTCCGCCACGCACGGTGCGCGGTTGATCCGCTTCCGGTGCGCTCTCGCGTCGGCGTGCCGGACCCGCACGGTGCGAGGTCGGGGGGGCCGTGCGCCGTTGACCGCCCGGTGACCGGATGCTGCTCGGCACGGGGCGAGCAGCCTCGCACCAGGTGGAGGACTGCGTTCCGTGCGCCGTCCTGCCGACCGGCACCGGGCCTCCCCGCCGTGTGGACCGCGTCAGACGGCCGCGCGCGCCGGAGCCGGCAGCGCGCCCAGGCCGCGCCGCAGGTCGTCCGCGGTGGCTGCGAGGCAGACGCGGATCCACCCCTCGCCGGAGCGTCCGAAGGCGCTGCCCGGCGCGACGGCGACCCGTTCACGCTGCAGGAACCCGAGCGCCCACTCGGCGATGTCGCCGTCGGAAGCGTGCGACATGTCGATCCACAGGTAGAACGCCCCGCGCGGGTCGAGGTACCGGATGCCGGCGGCGTCGAGCGTCTCCTTCGCGACCTCGAGGTTCGCGCGGTAGTGCTCCCGGGCGTCGCGCACCGCGGAGTGGTCCCCCACGATCGCCGCAAGGGCCGCGTACTGGTCGGGTTCGGCGACGCAGCTGATCATCGCTTCCTGCGTGGTCCGCATCGTCGCGCCGAGGCCCTTCGGGGTGACGAGGTACCCGACACGGACACCGGTCATCGCGTACGTCTTGCTCAGCGAGAACGCCGAGAACACGCGGTCGTCCTCGTCGAGCGCGGCCAGGCTGACGTGGCGGGTGCCGTAGGTGAAGTACTCGTAGACCTCGTCGCTGATCACCCAGAGGTCGTGCCGCTTCGCGAAGGCGAGGAGCGCACGGAGGGTCTCCTCGCCGAACACCGAACCGAGCGGGTTCGACGGCGAGTTCACGACGAGCACCCGGGTGCGTTCGGTGACGCTCGCCTCGAGGGCCGGCAGGTCGGGCTCGAACCCGTGCTGCGGCTCCAGCCGGTACGGCACCGGCGTCGCCCCGATGATGTGGGCGTTCATCGTGAACGTCGTGTAGCCGGGGTCCGGCACGAGCACCTCGTCACCCGGGCTCAGGGTCAGCGTCATCGCCTGGAACAGCGCCTGCGTCGCGCCGATCGTCATCCAGATCTGCTCGAGGTCGGCCTCGATCCGGTTCTCACGGCGGAGCTTGTCGCGGACGGCCTCGCGGAGCGGCGCGATTCCGCCGTTCGGGGTGTACCCGGTGCGGTCCTCGGTCCACGCACGACGGGCCGCCTCGCCGATGTGCGGCGCCACCGGGACGTCCGGCTCGCCGATCACGAGCATCGTGACGTCGGTGCCGCTCGACTGCAGCAGGGCCGCCTGCTCGAAGACCCTCCGGATGCCGGAGGCGGGCACGGTGTCGATGCGCGGTGCGAGGGAGGGCATGTCCGTCACGCTATCCGCTGCGTGTTGCCACAGCGTTTCGGCGCGGTCGGCCGCGGGCTTCCGCCGATCCGGCGGAGTTTCGTGCTTTGGTGGCGGCCCCGCGGCCTGGTAGTGTTGGTGGCTGGCTTCCGCGTTCCCCGCCCACGGGTGGAACGCGATGCGACCAAGGGCCCCTCTACCCTGCGGTCGCGCCCACCCGTACGAGACGAGCAGGAGCAATTCATGGCGAACATCAAGTCGCAGATCAAGCGCATCAAGACCAACCTCAAGGCCACCGAGCGCAACAAGGCGTACAAGTCGGAGCTCAAGACGCACATCCGTCGTGCCAACGACGCCGTCGCCGCCGGTGACAAGGACAAGGCCGTCGCGGCCCTGGCCCTGGCGTCGAAGAAGCTCGACAAGGCCGTGAGCAAGGGTGTCATCCACAAGAACCAGGCCGCGAACCGCAAGTCGGCCATCGCGAAGAAGGTCTCGTCGCTCTGACGCCCTGACCCTTCTGGTACGAAGGCCCCGCACCGTTGGTGCGGGGCCTTCGTCGTGCGTGGGGCGCTGTGCGCGCTGCGCGCGTGTGGTTCGCTTCGTGAGCAGAAACGGTCGGGTCGCGATGGCGGACCCGACCCCTTCTGCTCACGAAGCGCCGGCCGACGGGCGCGGGAAAGCCGGGAGGCGCGACTCGCCTCAGCGGGGCTCGCCGCGTCGGGCGATGGTACGGACCATGACCTCGAGCGCGTAGTGCGCGTCGCGCGAGCCACCCTTCACCGCGGTGTCCGCCTCCGCGATGCTGATGATCGCGTTCGCCAACCCGGACTCGCTCCAGCCGGCGACGTCACGCTGTGCGCGCTGCACCTGCCACGGCGCCATGCCGAGCGCCGAGGCCGCCTGCCCGCTCGGGCCCCGGAACGCGCTGACCTTCGCCATCGTGCGGATCTTGCTCGCGAACGCGGCGACGATCGGCACGGGGGCTTCGCCGGTGGCCAGGGCGTGTCGCAGCTCGACGATCGCCGGTGCCGAACGACCCGCGAGCGCGATGTCGGCGACCTTGAACGCGTTCGTCTCGACGCGGCCGCCGTAGTACTTGTCGACGACCTTGTCGGTGATCTCCTCGGCCTCGTCCGCCAGGAGCTGCCGGCACGCCGCGGCCAGTTCGGCGAGGTCGTCGGCGAACGCGGTCACCAGGGTGCGGACGGCGGACGGGGCGATCCGGCGTCGTGCGGCCCGGAACTCGGCGTTCACGAAGTCGATGCGGTCGGTCTCGCGCTTGAGCTCGTCGCAGAGCACCTCGACCCCGCCGCCGACGCCGCTGCGGATCGTGTCGAGGAGCTTCTTGCCGCGCATGCCGCCGCCGTGCCGGAGCACCAGGGTGACGTCGTCGGCGGGGGCCTGCAGGTACGAGATCGTCTCGGTGATGAAGGCATCGGTGCACTTCTCGACGTTGGTCACCTGCACCAGTCGCGGCTCGCCGAACAGCGACGGGCTGGCGAGGGTGGCGAGCAGCCCGGGGGCGTACTGGTCGGCTTCGAGGTCGTGCACCTCGAGCGCGGGGTCCTCGCCCTGCAGCAGGTCCTTCAGCACACCGCGGGCGCGGTCGGCGAGGAACGCTTCGGGCCCGGTGATGAGCACGACGGGCGCCGGACGGATCCCCGACCAGGGCACCTGGTCGATCTTCGCTGCGGCGCGCGCGGGCTTCTTGGCGGCCATGTGGTCCTTCCGGTGGTGCCGGCCCGGACGGTGCCGGGTCGAGTGGTGCACCGTCGATCCTACGGGCGGCCGCCGACGGCGAGCGTTCCGTCCACACCCGCACCTCGTCGGCGCCGGACCGAGCGAGCACGACGGTTCCGCGCTGATCGGTGCGGAGCGGCAGCGTGCCGGCGGCATCGAGCACGTCGAGGGCCGACGCGGTCGGGTGCCCGTACGTGTTGTCCGCGCCGACCCCGATCAGCCCGACGCGCGCGGCGAGCCCCCGGTAGAGCTGCGGGTCCTGGTCCGCCGAGCCGTGGTGCGCCACCTTCACGACGTCGATCGGCCCCGCCGGCAGTCCCCCGGAGCTCCGGAGCCGGCGTTGCGACGACTCCCCCAGGTCACCGAGGAAGACCCCGGTCAGACACACGGCGCAGGCACTGCCGTCCGCCGGCCCGGTGACCAGCACGATGCTCGCGTCGTTGCCGGCGTCACGGCTGCCGGCCAGGGGCCAGGCGACCCGCCAGACGAGCGGCCCGAGGGTGCCGGAGACCCGGTCGTCGGCGGACCGGACGTCCACACCCGCGCGCCGCAGGTCGTCGACCACCCGGCCGTCCGACGCGCGTCCGACGGGTCCGACCAGGGCAGTCTCGACCGTGTCCGCCACGGCTCCCACCGCGCCGACGTGGTCGCGGTCGAAGTGCGTCAGGACGAGCAGGTCGATCCGGCTGATCCCGAGCAGGTCCAGGCACGCCAGGAGCCGTTCCTCGTCGTCGCCGGTGTCCACGAGGGCAACGGCGTCGTCGCCGCGGAGCAGCACGGCGTCGCCCTGCCCGACGTCGCACGCGGCCACCGACCAGTCGCCGGGGACGGAGCCGCGCACCACGAGCACCGGGACGGTGACCGCTGCGACACCGACCACGAGCACGGACCCTGCGGCGAGCAGCAACCGGGAGCCGATCCGGCCCCGGACCAGCACGGCCGTCGCGATGCAGCCGCACACCAGCACGGCGGCGGCCACGCCGAGCACTCCGGCCGGCCACGGCGCCGAGGCGTGCGGCAGGGCGGCCGCCCCGTGCGCGATGCCCCCGACGGCAGCAGCGGGCACCCACGCGACGGCCGCGAGCGCCTGGGCACCCGCCGGCCACACCGGTGCGACGGTGCACGCGGCGAGTCCGATCACCGTGACGACCGGCGCGAACGGCTCCGCCAGCAGGTTCGCCGGCACCGCGTAGGTCGGGAGCGCCGCCGACAGTGGGATCGTCACGGGCCAGCACGCCACCTGGGCCGCCACGGGGATCGCCAGTGCGGCGGCGACCGGCGGCCACACACGACGCGCCAGCAGCTCGGTGAGCGGTGGGCCGAGCACCACGATGCCGCTCGTGGCGAGCACGGACAGGGCGAACGCGAACGACCGCGCGAACCAAGGGTCCGCCACGAGCATGCCGATCGCGGCGAGTGCGATGAGCGGCACGCCCCGCACGGGTCTGCCGGCGAGGTGCACGACCAGCACCACGATCGCCATCACCGTCGCCCGGACGATCGAGGGGTCGGGCCGCACCAGGACGACGAACGCCAGGAGCACCACGACGGCCACCGCGGCCCGGAGCCCGCGCGGCAGCCCGCAGGCGCGGCCGAGGACGACCACCAGCCCGACCACCACGGCGCAGTTCGCCCCGGACACCGCCGTCAGGTGCGTCAGCGCCGAGGTCTCCATCGCCGCCTCGGTCCCCGGGTCGAGGCCGGAACGGTCGCCGATCGCCAGCCCCCGCAGCAGTGCCGCCCCCGGCTGCGGCAGGTCGGCCGTGGCCCGGACGAACGCCTGTCGGGCGGTGTCGGTGGCGCCGAGCAGCCCGGTGGCGGGCTCCGATGACGGTGTCCCGCGCAGGAACGCCACGAAGGCGGTCGCCGATCCCGGTTGGTCGGGCTGCACGGCGGCGGACCCGGTGACCCGAGCCCCGGCCGCCAGCACGGCACCGGGTGCGTCACCGTGCAGGTCGGGCACGAGCCGGACCGGCGCGCGGAGCCCGTCGAGCCCGTCGGCACGCACGAGCGTGGCGGTGACGGAGCGGTCCCCCGGCACGAGGTCGCGGGACAGCACCGCCTCGACCTCGACGCGCCCGGCGTCCGGACCGGCGACGAGGGCACGCAGTCCCTCCGGGGCCCGTCGGGAATCCCCCACGGTGACCGACACCGCGAGCAGCGTGGCCAGCGCCCCGGCGACGAGGACCAGCCCGGCGACGCCCCGCACGGCCCCGCCGCAGCGTCGCGTGCGGAGCGCGATGCCGCTCACACCGGTCACGAGCACGGCGACCCCGGCGACCACCGGGGCGACGTGGGGCGCTCCGATGAGCAGGGCGGTCAGGATCCACACGACGGCGACGGGCGCCGCGACCCGCAGGTCGATCGCGCTCGGTGCGAGCTGCACGCGCGCCTCAGACCCGCACGCGATCGCGCAGCTCGGCGAACCGCACGTCACCGATCCCGCTGACGTCGAGCAGGTCCTCGACCGAGCCGAACCGACCGTGCTCGTCCCGCCAGGCGATGATCCGTCGGGCCAGCCCGGGGCCGATGCCGGGCAGGGTCTCGAGGGCGGCCTGGTCGGCGGTGTTCAGATCGACGACCGACCCCTCGGCCCCGGTCTCGCCAGCCCCGGTGGCGGCGTCGGTGTCGCCTGCTGACCCGGCGGTGCCACCTCCCGTCACCGGTCCGAGCGCCTCGGGCACCTCCTGCTGGCCGACCCGCGGCACGTACAACCGCTCGCCGTCCGTCAGCACCCGGGCCAGGTTCAGGCGGTCGAGGTCGGCGTCGTCCGTCGCCCCACCGGCACGTCGAACGGCGTCACCGACACGACTCGCTGCCGGCAGCTCGACCACACCGCTCCGCCGCACCGCACCGAGCACGTGCACCACGACGTGCCCGGCACCAGGAGCGGACGGAGCAGCACCGGCAGACGGTGACGGCGCGCCTGACTCCCCACCCGCGTCGGCCGTCTGCGCCCCACGCACGACGACCCCACCGGTTCCCCCGGTCCCCTCGCCGCCACCCGACACCAGCGCCCCGACGAGCACCACGACGACGGCGACCACCACCACGACCGCCGCCAACACCACGGCTGCCCGTGGTGACAGCGCAAGGCGGGACCACCAGGGTCCGGAGGGCGACGGGGACGACATGCCCCGAACGCTACGGAGCCCGGCCGGTCGGCCGGGCTCCGGAGGTCACACCCGTGGACGGGTGCCGCGAACGCCCCTGCTGTGAGGGACGACGCCAGCGACGGTCGCTACCCCTTGATGGCGATGTTCACGAGCTTCGGAGCCCGGACGATCACCTTCACGATCTCGCGGTCGCCGATGTACCGCTGCACGTTCGCCGAGGACCGCGCCAGCTGCTCGAGCTCGTCCGCCTCGATCGACTTCGACACCTCGAACGAGTCACGCACCTTGCCGTTGACCTGCACGACGGCCGTCAGGGTCTCCTGCACGAGCAGCGTCGGGTCGGCCTTCCGCCAGCCGTACGTGGCGACGGTGGCCTCGTAGCCCAGCCGCTCCCACATCTCTTCGCCGGTGTACGGCGCGAAGACGCTCAACGCGAGGGCGATGGTCTCGACGGCCTCACGCACGGCGGGGTCGCCGGCGCCGGGGCCGCTGTCGATCGCCTTGCGGGTGACGTTCACCAGGTCCATCAGTCGTGCGATCACGACGTTGAACTTGAACGCCTCCATCATGCCGGGGGCGTCGGCGAGGAACCGGTGGGTGACCTGGCGGAGTGCCCGGTCCCCGTCGGCCCACACGGCGTCGCGCGACGACGTGACGTCGAGCGCCAGCCGGTACGCGCGCGCCAGGAACCGTGCCGACGCGGACGGGGAGACGTCCTCCCAGTTGATGTCGTCCTCGGGCGGACCGGCGAAGCCCATCACCAGGCGGATCGCGTCGACGCCGTTCGCGTCGAGCTCGTCACCGAGCGAGACGCCACCCTTCGACTTCGACATCTTCGAGCCGCCGGACAGCACCATGCCCTGGTTGAGGAGCGCCGAGAACGGCTCGGTGAAGTCGAGGTACCCGAGGTCGAACAGGACCTTCGTGACGAAGCGGGCGTAGAGCAGGTGCAGGATCGCGTGCTCGATGCCGCCGATGTACTGGTCGACCGGGGCCCAGCGCCGCGCGGCAGCCGGGTCGAACGCCTGGGTGTCGTCCTGCGCCGACAGGAACCGCAGGAAGTACCACGACGAGTCGACGAAGGTGTCCATCGTGTCGGTGTCGCGGAGGGCCGGGGTGCCGTCGACGGGGTTCGGGACGTTCACCCAGTCGGTCGCGCCGCCGAGGGGCGAGGTGCCCTTCGGCTTGAGGTCGAGGCCCTCGGTGTCGGGCAACACGATCGGCAGCTGGTCCTCGGGCACCGGGTGCTCCGTGCCGTCGGCGCCGTGGATGATCGGGATCGGGGTGCCCCAGAAACGCTGGCGCGAGATGAGCCAGTCGCGCAGGCGGTAGGTCTTGGCGGCACGGCCGGTGCCGCGCTCCTCGAGCAGGGCGATGGCCGCGGTGATGGCGTGCTGCTTCGACATGCCGTCGAGCGGCCCGGAGTTGATCATCCGGCCCTGACCGGTCAGCGCTTCGCCGGTGGCGACCGGGTCGAGGGTCGGTACGTCGAAGTCGTCGAGCGTCGCACCCTCGGGGATGACCGGGATCGCGCCGGTGACGGCGGCGTTGGTGTCGACGACGACCTTGACGGGCAGGTCGAACGCCCGCGCGAAGTCGAGGTCGCGCTGGTCGTGTGCGGGCACCGCCATCACGGCGCCGTGCCCGTAGTCGGCGAGCACGTAGTCGGCGGCCCAGATCGGCAGGCGCTCCCCCGTCAGCGGGTGGATCGCGGAACGGCCGAGCGGCACACCGGTCTTCGGGCGGTCGGCGTTCTGCCGGTCGATCTCGGACGTCTTCTGCGTCGCCGTCAGGTAGGCGTCGAAGTCGTCACGGACGGAGGACGGCACCGACGGGTCGGCGACCAGCTCGGCCGCCAGGTCGGAGTCCGGTGCGACGACCAGGAACGTGGCCCCGTGGATCGTGTCCGGGCGGGTGGTGAAGACCGTGACGGGCTCGTCACGGCCCTCGATCACGAAGTCGACGTCCGCGCCGACCGAGCGTCCGATCCAGTTGCGCTGCTGCGCGATGACCTTCGCCGGCCACCGCCCCTCGAGCTGGTTCAGGTCGTCGAGCAGCCGGTCGGCGTACTCGGTGATCTTGAAGTACCACTGCGTGAGCTTCTTCTTGACGACGACGGCGCCGGAGCGGTCCGAGGTGCCGTCGGCGAGGACCTGCTCGTTCGCGAGCACGGTCTGGTCCACCGGGTCCCAGTTGACCCAGCTGTCCTTGCGGTAGGCCAGGCCCTTCTCGTACATCTTCAGGAACAGCCACTGGTTCCACTTGTAGTACTCGGGGTCCGAGGTGTGGATCTCGGTGGTCCAGTCGAACGACGGCGCGTAGCGCTTGAAGGACGCCTTCTGCTGCTCGATGTTCGCGTAGGTCCAGTCCTTCGGGTCCACCCCGCGCTTGATCGCCGCGTTCTCGGCGGGCAGCCCGAACGAGTCCCATCCGATCGGGTGCAGCACGTTGAAGCCCTGCTGGCGCCAGTAGCGCGCGACGAAGTCACCGAGCGCCCAGTTCTCGGCGTGCCCCATGTGCAGGTCGCCGGACGGGTACGGGAACATCTCGAGGATGTACTTGCGCGGACGGGTGTCGTCGAGGTCCGTGGTGAAGAGCCCGAGCGCTTCCCAGCGGGGCTGCCACTTCTCCTGGATACGACGGAAGTCGTAGGCGTTCGGGTCCTCGGCGTGCTGGTCGGTGGTCACGGTCGTCAACGATACAAGCCGGGAGGCCCGTCCCGCGTCCGCCCGTCGGCTCACCCGGCGAGCAGGCGTCCGTCCCGCATCCGCAGGGTGCGGTCGACCAGGTCCGGCGCCACCGGGACGTGCGACACGATGACGACCGACCGACCCGCTGCGCGGGCGGTGGTGACGAGGTCGCGGAGCACCGAGTCGCCGAGGTCGGGGTCGACGTCGGCGGTCGGTTCGTCGAGCACCAGCACCGGGAACGCGTGCAGCAGTGCTCGGGCCAGGGCGAGCCGGTGCGCCTGCCCGCCGGACACGAGCACGCCGCGTTCCCCCACCGAGGCGTCGAGCCCACCCCGTCGGACGACCCAGTCCCCCAGGCCGACCCGGTCGAGCACGGCGAGGAGCTCGTCGTCGGTGGCGGTCTCGCGGGCGAAGAGCAGGTTCTGCCGCACCGACTGGTCGAACACGAACGGGTCCTGTTCGATCAGGCCGACACGGGCCCGCACGGCGTCCGGGTGCATCGTCCGCGCCTCGACGCCGTCGAGCGTGTAGGAGCCGTCGTGCTCCACGAACCGGACGAGCGCGTCGACGAGCGTGGACTTGCCGGCGCCGCTCGGCCCCTGCAGGACGACGACCTCGCCGGGGGTGAGCGTGAACGAGACCCCGTCGACCGCCGGCTCGGCGGCCCCGGGCCAGCGGACGGTCAGGTCCTGCACGGCGAGCGTGACCGACCCCTCGACCACGAGCGACGCCGGGTCGGCGTCCTCGTCGGGCTCGGGGACGATGCCGGCGGGCACCTCGGCGGGCACCACCTGCTCGACCCGGTCGGCGGCAGCACGTACCCGGCGGAGCGTCAGGACGGCGAGCGGGACGGTCCCGACGACCTCGAAGAGCGCGAGCGGCACGAAGACCGCCAGGGCCCAGAGCGGACCGACGAGCGCACCCGACACGACGGCAGGGGCACCGACGGCGAGGATCCCGATCACCGCACCGCCACCGACCAGTCCGACCAGGGCACCGACGAGCGACTCGACCGTGCCGCGGCGCCGGACGGCCCGGGTGACGCCGGCATCGAGCCGGGCGATGTGCGCGAGCCGTTCGTCGAGGGTGCCGTAGGCGGCGAAGACGTCGAGCGTGCGGACGGTGTCGAGCACGAGGTCGGCGACACGACCACGATCGGCGGCGGTCTCGCGGTCCGAGCGCTCGGCGATCGACCGGGTGACGATCGTGCCGATCAGGGCAGCGACCGCCAGCGCGAGGACGAGCACGAGCGCGGCCGGCACCGACACGAGCGCCACGGCGACGACCGACAGCACCGCGACGACCCCGGCGGACACGAGCGGGCCGACGACGCGGATCGGCAGGTCCTGCAGCCGGTCGGTGTCGGTCACCAGGCGCGTCATGAGGTCTCCGCGACCGGTGCGGCCGAGCCCGGCGGGCGCGATCGACGCGAGCCGCCGGTACATCTCGGTCCGCACCACGGCCAGTTGCCGGAACGAGGCGTCGTGCCCGGCGAGCCGGTCGACGTAGCGCAGCACGGCGCGCCCCAGCGCGAACGCACGCACGCCGACCATCACGAGCGTCAGGTACAGGATCGGCGGGTGCTCGGCGGCGCGGGTGATCAGGTAGCCACTGGCGGCGAGGAGCGCGACGGCGCAGACGGCGCTGAGCGAGCCGGCGGCGACCGCCTTCGCCCAACCCGACCCGTGCGGCATCGCGAGCCGCAGGACGGAGCCGCCACGGGCCTCCCGGCTCATGCGCGCACCCCCCTGCGGACCGTCACGGATCCGCCGACCGCGATGTCCACGCGGACGTCGGCCGCGGCGACGACCGCCGGTCGGTGGCTGGCGACCACGACGACGGCGCCGCCGGCCGCCAGGCCACGGACGGCAGCGACGACGCGCGCCTCGGCCTCGGCGTCCAGTGCGGACGTCGGCTCGTCGAGCAGCACGAGGGGTGTGGCGGCGCGGCGTACGCGGTACAGCGCGCGGGCGACGGCGACGCGCTGCGCCTGGCCACCGGACAGTCCGCTGCCACCGGCGCCGACCGGGAGGCCCGGGTCGAGTCCCAGCCCCGCGTCGCCCAGGGCGGTGCGCACGTCGGCGTCGTCCGGGGTCGCGCTGAGCGCGACGTTCTCGGCGATCGTCCCGCGCACGAGACGTGGCCGCTGGTCGGCCCAGGTGGTGCGCTCGGCGACGGATGCGCTGGCCGGGCCGGGCACGGTGACGGTGCCGTCGTGGGGCAGGACACCGCGGAGTGCGGCGATGATGCTGGACTTGCCGGAGCCGCTCGGGCCGGCGAGCACGACGACGGTGCCCGGTTCGGCGTGCAGGTCGAACGGCCCGATCACGACGTCGGGGCGGCGGACGGTGAGCCCGCGGACGTCCAGGGCGGTGGCGGCTTCGGCGCCGTCGGTGTCGGTCTCGCTCCCGCCGCTGTGCACCCGGATGCTGCGGCCCGGGGCCGGGGCCGGGGCCGGGGCGTCACCGTCGTCGGCGTCGTCCGCCAGGACGTCGAGCACCGCGGCCGACGCCTCGACGCCGTCCTGGGCGGCGTGGAAGTCCGCGCCGACCTGGCGGATGGGGGCGAAGGCCTCGGGTGCCAGGACGAGCACGAACATCGCGGCGCCGAGGCCGAGCGAGCCGTCCACCAGGCGGATGCCGATCGAGACGGCGACCAGTGCGACGGACAGGCTCGCGGCGAGCTCGAGCGCGAAGCCGCTCACGAACGACAGCCGGAGCACGCCGATCGTGCCGCGGCGGTACTCGTCGGTGACCGCCCCGATGCGACCGACCTGGCGGCGCGCACGACCGAAGACCTTGAGCGTGGCGAGCCCCTCGACCGCCTCGGTGAAGGCGCCCCCCAGCTTCGCGAGGGCGTCCGACTGCTTCCGCTGCAGCGACTGCGTGGCCAGGCCGATCAGGATCATGAAGACCGGGATCACCGGCAGGGCGAACAGGATGATCAGCCCGCTGGTCAGGTCGCCCACGCCGATCGCGACCAGGAGCACCGGCGTCGCGATCGCGGTGAGCGCGAGCTGCGGCAGGTACCGGCCGAAGTAGGCGTCGAGGGCGTCGAGTCCGGGGCCGAGCGTGGTGGCGAAGCCAGCGCTCGACCGGCCGGCGAGCCACGACGGACCGCGCTCGGCGGCACGGGCGAGCACCGTCGTGCGCATCTCGCTCTTCACCTTCGCCGCGGCGCGGGCTGCCAGGTCGTCGGTGGCCCACGCCGCCACTGCCCGCAGGACGAACGCCCCGCCGAGCAGGGCGAGCGCCTGCCCGAACGCGGCCGGCACCGTGCCGTCGTGCACGGCGTCGACCCCGAGGGTGACGGCCGCGGCGATCCCCCACGCGATCGCGATGGTCGCGAGCGTGCGCAGGACCCCCGTGCCGGCGGCCGCGACGATGAAGCCGCGCGCGGTCCGGGACAGCCGCAGGAGTCGGGGGTCGAGGGGCTTCATCGTCGGATGCCTAGTGCGCTGCCGCGGTGATCTGGGCGCGGGAGACGCGCTTGCGGAAGATCCAGTAGGTCCAGGCCTGGTAGGCGAAGACCAGCGGCACGAAGATCAGCGCGACCCAGCTCATCACGCTCAGCGTGTACGACCCGGACGAGGCGTTGTACACGTTCAGGCTGTTCGCGACGTCGTTCGAAGCGGGCATCACGTCGGGGAAGATCGCCGTGAACATCGCGAGCACGATCGCGGCGATGGTGACCGCCATCAGGGTGAAGGCGCGTCCCTCCTTGCCCCAGGCGTTGCAGAGCACCGCGAGCACCAGGGCCAGGGCGGCGACCACGGAGAGCACCAGCGAGGCCGGGGTGGCGCGGACGAAGGCCATCGACACCAGGAACGTGGCGCCGACGACGATCGTGACGATGCCGGCCCGGGTCGCCAGGCGCTTGGCGCGTTCGCGGATCTCGCCTTCGGTCTTCAGCGCGACGAAGACGACACCGTGGGTGAAGAACACCAGCAGCGTCGCGGCACCGGTCAGCAGCGCGAACGGGTTGAGCAGGTCGAAGAACGTGCCGGTGTAGTTGTGCCCGGCGTCCATCGGGATGCCACGGACGACGTTGCCGAACGCGACGCCCCACAGGAACGACGGCACGGCGCTGCCGACGATGATCATCAGGTCGAAGCGGCGCTTCCACTCGAGGTGCTTGTTCTGGTGCCGGTACTCGAACGACACCCCTCGGGCGATGAGCGCGGCGAGGATGAGCAACAGCGCCAGGTAGAACCCGGAGAACATTGTGGCGTACCACTCCGGGAACGCCGCGAACAGGCAGGCGCCGGCCACGATGACCCAGGTCTCGTTGAGGTCCCAGACCGGGCCGATGGTGTTGATCAGGACCCGACGGTCGGTGTCGTCCTTGCCGAGGAACGGCAGGGACATGCCGACACCGAAGTCGAATCCGTCGAGGACGAAGTAGCCGACGAAGAAGACGCCGACGATCGCGAACCAGAGAACGGGGAGATCCATCAGGCAGCGTCCATTTCTAGTAGACCGTCACTTCGTGCTTGACCTCGCCGGTCTCCTCGTCGACCTCGTCCGGGTCGGCGGGGCCTTCTTGCGCGACCTTCTTGATGAGCTTGAACTCGACGACGGCCAGCGTGCCGTAGATCGCGGTGAAGACCAGCAGCGAGATGAGGACCTCGAGTCCGGTCACGTTCGGGGAGACGCCGTCCTTCGTCCGGAGCAGCCCGAACACGAGCCACGGCTGGCGGCCCATCTCCGTGAAGACCCAGCCGACGATCATCGCGGCCATCGGCAGCGGCGCCGTCCAGGTGGCGATGCGCCACACCCAACGCTGCGTCGGGAACCGGCCCTTGCGGGTCAGCCAGAGTCCGACGAGCGAGACCATGACCGCACCGACGCCCAGGGCGATCATCCAGCGGAACGACCAGTAGGTGACCCAGATGATCGGCTTGTAGTCGCCGGGGCCGTAGACCTGGGTGTACTGCGCCTGCAGGTCGTTGATGCCCTCGACCGTGCCGTTGAACGTGTGCGTCGACAGGAACGACAGCAGGTACGGCACCCGGATCGAGAACAGCTCGTGGACGCCGTCGGGGGTGCCCAGCGTGAAGATCGAGAACGATGCGTCCTTGCCGGTGGCCGTGTTGTACAGCGCCTCGGCCGACGCCATCTTCATCGGCTGCGTGTCGACCATGGTCAGACCGAGCTGGTCGCCGGTCAGGACGGTGAGCGCCCCGGCCGCGAGCATGGTCCACATGCCGAACTTCAGCGCCGGCATCATCGTCTCGAGGTTCTGGTTGCGGGCCAGGTGGTAGGCAGCGACCGAGATGATGACCGCCGCGGCGACCATGAAGCAGGCGAAGAGCGTGTGCGGGAACGCGGCCAGCGCGACCTTGTTGCCGAGCACCGCCCAGATGTCGGTGAGCTCGGCGCGCCCCTTGGCCTCGTTCATCGCGAAGCCGACCGGGTGCTGCATGAACGCGTTCGCCGCGATGATGAAGTACGCCGACATGATCGTGCCCGCGCTGACGCACCAGATGCTGGCCAGGTGCAGGGCCTTCGGCAGGCGGTCCCAACCGAAGATCCAGATGCCGATGAACGCCGCCTCGAAGAAGAACGCCAGGATGCCCTCGAGCGCGAGCGGTGCGCCGAAGACGTCACCGACGAAGCGCGAGTAGTTCGACCAGTTCATGCCGAACTGGAACTCCTGCACGATGCCCGTCACGACGCCCATGGCGAAGTTGATGAGGAAGATCCGCCCGAAGAACCGCGTGAGCTGCAGGTAGTGCGCACGGCCGGTGCGGTACCAGGCGGTCTGGAACACGGCCACCACGGCCGCCATGCCGATCGTCAACGGGACGAAGAGGAAGTGGTAGATGGTCGTCAGACCGAACTGCCACCGCGACAAGAGGAGCGGATCGAGGAGGTCGTTCATGCGGCGTTTCCGAGACGGGTGGCCGCGCGCTGTTCGTGCACGTCAGTTGCTTCCTGTGGAACGGATACATCAGGTGTCACAGCCCTTGGGACACCCCAACGCTATCGCGACGTCCGTCGATTCGACAACTTGTAGAACCCTCGCGTGCACAAACGTGCAAAGCCCCTGCACGGCACAACCGTGCGGCACGGATGTTCGCTTCGCCCGGTCCGGAAACGACGACAGGCGCCAGGTGGACACCCGACGCCTGTCGCTTCGTTCGTGGAGCTGTGGCTACAGCAGACCCTCGGCCTTGAGCCAGTCCTCGGCGATGGTGGACGCCTTCTCCTTGTCGGCCGTGCTCTTGGTGTTGAGCTCGATCAGGGCATCCGTCGTGAGCTTCTCGTTGACCGAGTCGATCGCGTCGGCAGCCTTCTCGTTGACCTTCTTCGAGACGACCGGCACCACGTTCTGCGGCAGGATCAGGTTCTCCGGGTCCTTCAGCGTGACGAAGCCGTTCGCCTTGATGCTCGGGTCGGCCGTGTAGATGTCAGCCAGCTGGACGGTGTCGTCCTTGAGCGCCTTGACGGTCAGGGCGCCACCGCCGTCCTCGATCGCCTTGAAGTCGACGTCGACGCCGTAGACCGACTTGAGCCCCTTCGGCCCGTACGGCCGGGTCTGGTTCTCAGAGTTGGCACCCACGGTGAGCTTCTCGTCGACGTTCTTCAGGTCGGCCAGGCTCGTGACGTCGTTGTCCTCGGAGAACTTCTTCGTGACGGTGTAGCTGTCCTGGTCGGTCGCCTCGGCCTCGTCGAGGACGCGGAGGCCCTTCGGCAGGGCCTTGTCGAGTCCGTCGTCGATCTGGTCGGCGGTCTTCGCGTCGGAGTCCTTGTCGAAGTACTGCAGCAGGTTGCCGCTGTACTCGGGCATGACGTCGATGGCGCCCTTCTCGAGCTGCGGGATGTAGACCTCGCGCTGCCCGATGTTGAAGTTGCGCTTGACCTCGAAGCCGTCCTTCTCGAGGACCTGGGCGTAGAGCTCGGCGATGATCTCGTTCGAGTAGTACTGCTGCGAGCCGACGACGATGGTCTTCGAGTCGGACGAGTTGCTGGAGCCGCTGTCGAGCGGGTCGCTCGACGCGCAGCCGGCGAGGGCGGCGACGACGCCCACCGCCATCGCGGCGGCGACTCCGGCGCGGATCTTGGGTGCTGTGATCACGAGGGATTTCCTTCCGGGAGTGGATTGCGGGCTCGCTCTCGCGACCCCTGACGCTGTCGGGCCGACGGGTCCGCGGTGCCCTTCGGCACCGCCGCCCGCTGCAGCACGGCGAACACGATCTCGAACGCGATCGCGAGGGCGATCACGAGGATGGAGGCGCCGAGCATCTCGGCGTAGTCCTGGGTCTTCAGGCCGAGGAAGAAGTAGCCGCCGAGGCCACCGGCCCCGACGTACGCGGCGAGCGTGGCGGTCGCGACGACCTGCAGCACCGCTGCGCGGATCCCACCGATCAGGAGCGGGAGCCCGAGTGGGATCTCGACCTTCCACAGGATCTGCCACCCGGTCATGCCCTGGGCCTTCGCGGCGTCGACGACACCCGGGTCGACGGACTCGATGCCGGAGTAGGCACCGGCGAGCACCGACGGGATCGCCAGGATGACGAGCGCGAGCAATGGTGCCTGCAGCCCGATGCCGAGCAGCAGGCCGAAGAGCGAGAGCACACCGAGCGTCGGGAGCGCACGCACCCCGCCGGAGACGGCGATCGAGACACCGCGTGCTCGGCGGGTGTGCCCGATCGCGTAGCCGACCGGCACCGCGATGGCCGCCGCGATGAGCACCGCGAGCAGGGTGATCCAGACGTGCTCCCACACGCGCGTGGGGATGCCGTTGTAGCCGCCGTAGTTCGTGGGGTCGAACACCCACGCGAAGGCCTGTCCGATGATCACGAGGAGACCTCCGCTGCTTGCAGGACCCGACGGGACTGACGACGCGACACCGAGCTCGTGCGGGTCCACGGCATCACCAGTCGCCCGAGCAGCACCAGCAGGCCGTCGATGGCGAACGCGAGCACGAGCACCATGACGATGCCGGAGAGGATCTCTTCGTAGATCCCGCGACCCAGGCCGTCGGTGAACAGCAGGCCGAGGCTCGGGATCCCGAGGACCGCGCCGACCGTGGTCAGCGAGATCGTGGAGACCGCGACGACCCGGAGACCGGCCAGCAGCACCGGACCGGCGAGCGGGAGTTCCACCCGGAAGAAGCGCTGCGCCGGCGAGTAGCCCATGGCGGTCGAGGCGGACTTGGTCTCGGCGTCGATCGAGGTCAGCCCGTCGACCGTGGACCGCACCATGAGTGCGAGGCCGTACAGGGTCAGGCCGATGACGACGTTGATCGGGCTCTGCAGGCCGGTGCCGATGATGCCCGGCAGCGCCACGAACAGGGCGAGCGACGGGATCGCGTACAGCAGACCGGCGAGGGTCACGATGCTGCTCCCCACCCCGGACGCGAAGCGCGACCCACCGGGCCGCTGCAGTCGGACGACCAGCCACCCGATGGGGATCGACAGCAGGAACGCCACGATGATCGGCGGGATCGCGATCGCGAGGTGGGAGACCGTGTTGTCCCAGATCGTGTCGAGGTTCGCCAGCACCCACTTCACCGGGTGCCCCCACCTTGCGCCGGAGCACCCGGTGCGTCGTGCGACGCTCCGGCCTCTGCTGCTCGGGTGTCGGACTGGGGCACGGCCTGGGCGGCGTCGACGACCCCGACGGGGCCAGTCAGCACACCGGCTGCACGCCCTTCGCCGTCGACGACGATCGGACCGGTCGGGGTCTGCTCGACCCGCAGCGCACGGCGCCCGCGGCCTGCGCCGATGAACGTCGCGACGAAGTCGTCAGCGGGTGCGGCGAGGATCTCGGCCGGCGTCCCCTGCTGGGCGATCTCGCCGCCCTTCTTGAGGATGACGACCTGGTCGCCGAGCTTGAACGCCTCGTCGATGTCGTGCGTCACGAACACGACGGTCTTGCCGAGCTCGCGCTGCAGCCGGATGAGTTCGTCCTGCAGGTCGTTGCGCACCAGGGGGTCGACGGCCCCGAACGGCTCGTCCATGAGCAGGATGTTCGGGTCGACGGCGAGCCCGCGGGCGACCCCGACGCGCTGCTGCTGGCCGCCGGAGAGCTGCGACGGGTAGCGGTCTGCGAACGCGCGGTCGAGTCCGACGGTGTCCATGAGTTCGAGGGCACGCTTGCGGGCATCGGCCTTGGAGACGCCGGTCAGCAGCGGGACCGTCGCGATGTTGTCGACGACCTTGCGGTGCGGCAGCAGTCCGGAGTTCTGCATGACGTACCCGATGTGGCGACGGAGCTCGACGGGGTTGATCCCGGCGACG
This sequence comes from Curtobacterium sp. MCBA15_007, assembly GCF_001864905.1. Classification (NCBI taxonomy): domain Bacteria; kingdom Bacillati; phylum Actinomycetota; class Actinomycetes; order Micrococcales; family Microbacteriaceae; genus Curtobacterium; species Curtobacterium sp. MCBA15_007. The sequence goes on along the minus strand of NZ_MJGM01000015.1, from coordinate 19,764 downwards.
TCCGACCCGTCGATCTCGACGGTGCCGGAGGTGGGGTCGACCATGCGGTTGATCATGCGGAGCAGCGTGGTCTTGCCGCAGCCGCTGGATCCGACGAAGACGGTGGTGGTCCGGGACGGGATGACCAGATCGAAGTGCTCGACCGCAGTCGTGCCGTCCGGGTAGGTCTTGCGCACCGAGCGGAACTCGATCATGGGGTGCCCTTCTGTTCGGAGGTAGCCCGACTTCGGATGAGAGTACCCGGGGGTGCCGACATCGGTTCGGTCACGACGCCGCGTGACGGGTTCCGGACGACCGGGAGATCGTGGGACCACCACCGGTTCAGCGCGATGTGTCGGGGGACGACGACGCCCGCGCCTCCTGTTCGGAGGACACGGGCGGGTCGGTTCGGTCACCGGCGTGTCGCGCCGGTTCGACGGGGTCGTCAGGAGGCGGCGATCACCGATTCGAGGTGGGCGCGGTTCATCCGGCGGTACTCCTCGATCAGCTCGGTGTCGGGGTGCTCACGGTCGCGGTGTGCCCGCGCCAGCACCGCGTGACCGGACTCGGCGAGGACGACCCAGGCACGGGTGACGTGCTCGTCGTCCGGCAGACCGAAACGGTCGCGCATGATCTGGCCCACGGCAGCGCCGAGCGCACCCATGCGGTCTTCCGCGTCACCGGTCCCGGTGTCCGCCGGGTCGCCGAACCGGATCGCCCGGAAGCCGGGCTCGGTGCGGTACATCTCGGCGGTCAGGTCGATGAGCGCGTCGTTGGCGTCCTGCCAGGTCTCGGCGCCGCTGGCGTCGAGCGCCTCGACGAAGCGGGCGGCGAGCCGCTGGGTGCAGCGGATCGCGAGCGCCTCGACCACGGCGATGCGGTCCGGGAAGTACCGGTAGACGGTGCCGATCGACGCCCCCGCGCGCTCGGCCACCATGGCGGTCGTGAGCCGCTCGAACCCGATCTCGTCGATCACCGCGGCAGCGGCGTCGAGGAGGCCGGCGAGGCGCGCCGAACTGCGGGCTTGGACCGGCTCGTTCCTGAGCAGTGATGATCCCCCCGGCAGAGCGTTCGTTACCTCGGTGACGAGCACGTGTTCTCCTCTTGCGCTCCAGCGCGGTTCGTTGGCGTGACGGGGACAACTTTCGCAGAACGGACCTGGAACGTGGCTGCGACTCACCAGTTGCGACGCACCAGTTCTGTCCAGCGCGCGGGTTTCGTCAGCCGCCCGTGGGAGGATGACGCCATGCCCGACCCGACGCCCCACGAGCCGTCGTTGGCCGAGCCGCTCCTGCACCGCGCGGCCCGCATCGAGGACGCCGTCCAGGAGTTCCGCGAGCACCGTGCACGCCGCCGCGGCCTGGTCCCCACGGTGGTCCCGTACACCGGCTACGGCGCACCCGGATGGGTCCGCATCCTCTGCCGCGTGCTGCTGACGCGCCGCGGTCTCGCCTCCGACGTCTCCTACGCCGGCGTCCGCGGCTGGAAGAGCTTCACGAGCGTCGCCGTCGACCACGCCGAGGTCACCGTCACCGCCGGCGGGGTCTCGCACGTGGTGCAGACCGACCGTGGCGGCGTCGTCGACACCATCGTCCCGATCGACCTCGAGCCGGGCTGGCGCACGGTGCGACTCTCGGCGGGTGGCGGGCGTGACGTCGAGGCCGACGTGTTCGTGGTGCACCCGGACACCCGCTTCGGGCTGCTGTCCGACATCGACGACACCGTGATGGTCACCTCGCTCCCCCGCCCCATGCTGGCCGCCTGGAACTCCTTCGTGCTCACCGAGCACGCCCGCCGCCCGGTACCCGGCATGTCCGTGCTCTACGAGCGGATCCTGGCGCAGCACCCGGGATCGCCGACCGTGTACCTGTCGACCGGGGCGTGGAACGTCGCGCCGACGCTGCAGCGCTTCCTGTCGCGCAACATGTACCCGTCCGGCACGCTGCTGCTCACCGACTGGGGCCCCACCCACGACCGGTTCTTCCGCAGCGGCCAGCTGCACAAGCAGCAGAACCTGCGGCGGCTCGCCCAGGACTTCCCGGACATCCGCTGGCTCCTGGTCGGCGACGACGGGCAACACGACGAGAGCCTCTACGGCGACTTCTCGCGGGAGCACCCGGACAACGTCGCGGGCGTCGCCATCCGGCAGCTGTCCACGAGCGAAGCGGTCCTGGCCGGTGGTCGTTCGCGGGCGCAGGAACGCTCCCGCGACTCCTCGGCGCCGTGGGTCTACGCCCCGGACGGCGCCGGGCTCTGGAGCGAGCTCGCGCGCATCGGCATCATCGATTCCGACGCCTCCGAACCGGCCTGAGCGACCCCTCACAACGGTCTCGGCCAGGGCCACCCGTCGCGGACCGCGGCGCACGGCCAGCGGGTGTTCGATCGGTCCATGAGCACCGAGCCGGCAGCACCGCCCACCCCGCCGAACCGCATCGAGGACCACGCCCTGATCGGCGACACCGGGACCGCCGCCCTGGTCGGCCGGGACGGCACGATCGACTGGGCCTGCCTGCCGCGCTTCGACAGCTCGTCGACGTTCGCCTCGCTGCTCGGCACCGAGGACCACGGACACTGGACCCTGCGCCCCGTCGACGGTGACGCCACCGCGCGGTGGCGGTACCGCGGGGACACGCTCGTGCTCTCCACCGTGTGGACCACCCGTGACGGCGTGGTCGAGGTCACCGAGTTCATGCCCGTCGGGGCGCACCGGCCGTCGATCGTGCGCCGCGTCCGCGGCCTCCGCGGCACCGTCGAGATGCGCCAGACGCTCCGCATCCGGTTCGACTACTCACGCGCCCTGCCGTGGATCCGGCAGATCGGGGACGACGACGAACCGGCGCTCCTCGCGACGGCCGGCCCCGGCTCGGTGATCGTCCGCGGGCCGCGGTTCCGTGCCGACGACCACCGGCACACCGCCGTCACGACGATCCACGACGGCGAGGTGCTCGACACCGTGCTCACCTGGTACCCGTCGCACCGCGAACCGCCGGAACCCCTCGACGTCGACGCGGCCCTCGCCCACACCCTGTCGTGGTGGACGGGATGGACCGCGCCCGCACAGACCACCGGCCGGTACGCGGCCGCCACCCGCCGGTCGCTGGTGTTCCTCCGCGCGATGACCCACGGTGAGACGGGTGGCGTCGTCGCCGCTGCGACCACGGGCCTGCCCGAGGACCCCGGCGGCGAACGCAACTGGGACTACCGCTACGTGTGGCTCCGCGACGCGTCCCTCGCGCTCGCCTCGCTCATCGCCCACGGGTACCGGGACGAGGCCACGCACTGGCGGGGCTGGCTGCTGCGGGCCATCGCGGGCGACCCCGCGGACGTGCAGATCATGTACGGCATCGCCGGCGAACGCGAACTGCCCGAACGCGAGATCCCCGAGTTGCCCGGGTACCTCGGGTCGACCCCGGTCCGCATCGGCAACGGTGCCTCGACGCAGTACCAGGGCGACGTCTTCGGCGAGGTCCTGTCCGCGCTGCACGACGCCCGCGAGCTCGGGGTCGAGGAGAACGCCGACTCGTGGGCGCTGCAGCGGGCCCTGCTCGGCTACGTCGAGGAGCACTGGCAGGAGCCGGACAACGGCATCTGGGAGATGCGCGGTCCGCGCCGCAGCTTCACGCACTCACGGGTGATGATCTGGGCCGCCTTCGACCGTGGGGTCGCCGCGGTCGAGGAGTTCGGCCTCGAGGGTCCCGTCGACCGTTGGCGGACGTTGCGCGACACGGTGCGCGCCGAGATCGAGGAGCACGGCTGGAACGCCGAGCGCGGATCGTTCCGCCAGCACTACGACACCGACGAGGTCGACGCCAGCCTGCTCGTCCTGCCGCAGGTCGGCTTCTGCCGCGCCGACGACCCTCGGATGACCGGCACGGTGCGCGCGATCGAGGAGGACCTGCGGGTCGGGGACGACGGCCTCGTGCTCCGCTACCGCACGACCGCGGGCTTCGACGGCCTGTCGGGCGCTGAGCACCCGTTCCTGGCGTGCTCGTTCTGGCTGGTGGAGCAGTACGCCGCCTCGGGCCGCGTGGACGACGCCGAGCGCCTGATGGACGTGCTGGTCGGGTACGCGAACGACGTCGGCATGCTCTCCGAGGAGATCGACGTCGCCACGGGCCACCACATCGGCAACACCCCGCAGGTGCTGTCGCACCTCACCCTGGTGTCGGCGGCCGACGCCATCGAGCGCGCCCGGGGAGCCGCCGTCGGACACCGCACACGGTTGTCCGTGCACGACGGGGGCACCCGCTCGTGGACCGGCGAGGGTGAGCGAGCCGGCTCCCCCGCGTGACGCCTCGCTCCACCCCGCGAAGACGCCGTCGTCGTCGCACCACGCCTCGACAACGTCGAAACGCCGCCGGATCTGGCGGCGTCTCGACGACACGACGGCGTCTCGCGGTGCTCTGCACGCGACCCACAGACGGACGGGAGGCCCGGTGCCAGCTGGCACCGGGCCTCCCGTCCGTCAGGGCGTCCGTTCAGGACGTCGAGGACGCGTCCGTCAGGACGACGACTCCCAGTCCGCCGGGCCGCGCGAACCGGCGCGGTACTCCTCGAGCGGGACCTCGTCGGCCTTCCAGGCGGCGACGACCGGCTCGACGATCTCCCAGCAGCGCTCGGCCACGTCGCCGCGGATGGAGAGCAGCGGGTCGTCGTGGAAGATGCCGTTCAGGACCTCGCCGTACGGGGTGAGCTCGCCGTCGCTGAACGACGACGACAGGGTGACCTGCCCCATCTCGAACGGGTTGCCGCCACCGTTGGCCGACACCGTCAGCTCGATCTCGTCCGGGTTCAGGACGATGCGGAGCGTGTCGGTCTTCGGGCGACCACTCAGGCCGGAGGGCAGGCGCGTGACCGGCTTGAAGGTGATCAGCACCTCCTTGCGGCTGGCGCCGAGGGCCTTGCCGGAGCGCAGCGTGAAGGGGACGCCGGCCCAGCGGGCGGTGTCGACCTCGACCGAGATCTCGGCGAGGGTCTCCGTCTGGCGCGACGGGTCGACGCCGTCCTCTTCCTGGTACGAGGGCAGTTCCTTGCCGTCGATGGTGCCGGCCGTGTAGACCGCTCGGCGGGACGCGATCTTCGCGTCGTCGCCCTTCAGACGCGTGGAGCGCAGGACCCGGGCGAGCGACGAGCGGAACTCGACCGCGTCGATCGCGGACGGGGCGTCCATCGTGACCAGGCCGAGGATCTGCAGCAGGTGCGACTGGATCATGTCGACCATCGCGCCGGCCTCGTCGTAGTACTGGGCGCGGTTCTCGAGACCGAGGGTCTCGTCGTAGAAGACGTCGACCTTCTCGATGTTCTCGGCGTTCCAGATCGGCTCGAACAGGCGGTTCGCGAAGCGCAGGCCGATGATGTTCAGCACCGTGGTGCGGCCGAGGAAGTGGTCGGTGCGGTGCACGCGGTCCTCGGGGACGAGCTTGAGCACCGTCTCGTTGAGGGCCTGGGCACTCGCGACGTCGGTGCCGAAGGGCTTCTCGAAGGCAAGGGTCGTGCCCTCGGGGAGCTCGACGTGCTGGAGCGCCTCGCAGATGTCGGAGGCGATCTGCGGCGGGAGCGCGAAGTACAGGATCGGCTCGGAGTCGGCCGCGGCCAACAGCGCCTCGAGGTGCTTCGGGTCGGTGGGGTCGCCCTGGATGAACTGCGTCGACTCGATGGTCGCGTCGACCTCCGGCCCCTTGACGTCCTGCGACGCGAAGGACTGCGTGACGATGTCCTTCCACTTCTCGGGGCTGCGCTCGCTGCGGCCCGTGCCGATCAGCTGCACGGGGACGGCACGGCCGCTCTGCAGGAACGTGCCGAGGCCCGGCAGGAGCAGGCGGGAGGCGAGGTCGCCCGTCGCGCCGAAGATGATGAGGGTGCGCTTGTCGGTCACCTGAGGTGACTCCTTTCGCTGTGGTGGGAGGTCCGCTCCAGTCAAGTCGCGGGCGGGCCCGTTTGTTCCGGATCCGAACCGGAGATCTGTGCCCGGACGCACTTCGGGCGGCACCGTTCTGGTGCCGCCCGAAGTGTCAGGTGCGCTGCAGCGCCGGGTCAGTGCTCGAAGTTGCCGCGGTAGTACTCGTAGACCCAGCCGACCAGGGTGATCGCCACGAGGACGAGACCGATCGGGACGATCCAGAGGCCGGCTGCCACGCCGAGGAAGCACACGGCGACCGCGGCGGCCAGCAGGATGGGCCACCAGGACCACGGGCTGAAGTGCCCGAGTTCGGCGTCGCCGTCCTCGATGTTGGCGTCCGGGCGGTCCTCGGGCAGGACGCCGCCCTGCGACGACATCACCTTGCCGAGGTAGAAGGCGATGAACGCCGACATGATGCCCGTCAGGCCGATCGCCACGGTGCCGACCCACTCCGGGTGACCGTAGTAGAGCATCGCCCAGATCGTGTACGCGGCGTCCGCGAGGATGAAGAACCCGAAGAGGATCCAGAACAGGTTGGTGTTCGCGCGCATGGCGTTACTTCACCTCGCCCTTCGCGGCGTCGTAGGTCGGGGCATCGGGGGCGTCCTTCGCAGGACCGACACCGATCGGCACACCGGCCTCGGGGTGGTTCAGGTCGAACGCCGGGGACTCCGAACGGATGCGCGGGATCGACGTGAAGTTGTGGCGCGGCGGCGGGCAGGAGGTCGCCCACTCGAGCGAGCGGCCGTAGCCCCACGGGTCGTTCACAGCGACCTTCGGTGCGTTCCGAGCGGTCACGTAGACGTTGAAGATGAACGGCAGGAACGAGATCGCGAGGATCATCGAGCCGATCGTCGACAGCTGGTTCATCCACGTGAAGCCGTCGTTCGGCAGGTAGGTCGCGTACCGACGCGGCATGCCGATGACGCCCAGCCAGTGCTGGATGAGGAACGTGGTGTGGAACCCGATGAACAGGAGCCAGAAGTGGATCTTGCCGAGACGCTCGTTGAGCATCTTGCCGGTCCACTTCGGCCACCAGAAGTAGAAGCCGGAGAACATCGCGAACACGACGGTGCCGAAGACCACGTAGTGGAAGTGCGCGACGACGAAGTACGAGTCGGACACGTGGAAGTCGAGCGGCGGCGACGCCAGGATGACACCGGTCAGACCACCGAACGTGAAGGTGATCAGGAACCCGAGAGCCCAGAGCAGCGGGGTCTCGAACGTGACCGAACCGCGCCACATCGTGCCGACCCAGTTGAAGATCTTCACGCCGGTCGGGACCGCGATGAGCATCGTCATGAGCGAGAACCACGGGAGCAGGACGCCACCGGTGACGTACATGTGGTGTGCCCACACCGTGACCGACAGGGCCGCGATCGAGATGGTCGCGTACACCAGGGTCTTGTATCCGAAGATCGGCTTGCGGCTGAACACCGGGAAGACCTCGGACACGATGCCGAAGAACGGCAGCGCGATGATGTACACCTCGGGGTGCCCGAAGAACCAGAACAGGTGCTGCCAGAGCAGGGCCCCGCCGTTGGCCGGGTTGAAGATCTGGGCGTTGAACACACGGTCGAGACCGAGGCCGAAGAGCGCCGTCGCGAGGACCGGGAAGGCCATCAGGACGAGGAGCGCGGTCACGAGGGTGTTCCACGTGAAGATCGACATGCGGAACATGGTCAGACCCGGGGCACGCATCGTGATGATCGTGGTGATGAAGTTCACCGCACCGAGGATCGTCGAGAAGCCGGTCATGCCCAGGCCGAAGACCCAGAGTGTCCCGCCGAGCCCTGGTGTGAACGTCGTGTCACTCAGTGGCGCGTAGGCGAACCAGCCGAACGAGGCAGCGCCCTGCGGGGTGAGGAAGCCGCCGACCGCGATGAGCGAACCGAACAGGTAGAGCCAGAAGGCGAACCCGTTGAGTCGCGGGAAGGCGACGTCGGGCGCACCGATCTGGAGCGGCATGATCGCGTTCGCGAAGCCCGAGAACAGCGGCGTCGCGAACATCAGCAGCATGATCGTGCCGTGCATCGTGAACAGCTGGTTGTACTGCTCCTTCGTCGCGACCACGTGCAGGCCGGGTTCGAAGAGCTGGGCACGGATCACGAGGGCCATCACACCTGCGAGCAGGAAGAAGACGAACGACGCGATCAGGTACATGTACCCGATGGTCTTGTGGTCGGTGGAGGTGATCCACCGGACGACGATGTTGCCCTTCCGGCCCACCTTCGACGCCTGGAAGTCCGGCGAAGCGGTCTGGGTCGGTTGGCCGACGAGTGACGTTGTCATCTGACGAGCCCCTACTTGTTCTCGCTGGACGCCTCGACCGGCGCCTTGTTGTTCGGTTCGTTGGTGTTGGTGTTGTACTCGTTGCCGAGCAGACCGACCTTGCCCTGGTCCTTCAGGGTGCCGAGGTACGCCTCGTACTGAGCGGGCGTGACGACCTTCACCTGGAAGAGCATCAGCGAGTGGTACTCACCGCAGAGCTCCGCGCACTTGCCCTGGTACGTGCCGAGCTTCTCCGGGATGAAGTACTCCCAGTTGGTCTTGCCGGGGAGCATGTCCTTCTTGTACAGGAAGTCGATGACCCAGAAGGAGTGGTCGACGTCGCGCGACGAGAGTTCGATCGCGACCTTCTTGCCCTTGGGCAGGTAGAGGGTCGGCAGCTGCGACTCGTCGATCGCCCCCTTGGCGTTCTCTTCTTCCTGGGCCTGGATGCCCTGGTAGTAGACGCTCTCTTCGGGGTTGTCCTTGTTGATGTAGTTGAAGTCCCACGCCCAGCGCTTGCCGTACACGTGCACGGTGGCGTCGGGGTCGGCGAAGGGCTTCTCGATCGCGGCCTGGTCCTTCGCGGTGAAGGCGAAGAAGCCGAGCACCAGGATCAGCGGCACGATCGTGTAGAAGATCTCGAGCGGCATGTTGTACCGCATCTGCACGGGCAGGCCGGTCTGGCCCTTCCGGCGGCGGTAGACGATCGCGGCCCAGATGATCAGGCCCCACACGATCAGACCGACGGCGAGGAGCACGACCCAGCTGGTGGTCCACAGGCCGACGATGCGGCTCGTGTGGTTGGTGACGTTCTTCGTCTCCTCCGTGCCGGGGAGCCATCCGTTCATCTGCTGCTGCGTGCAGCCAGCCAGTGCGATGACCAGACCGACGGCCACCGGGACGGCCGCCCAACGTATACGGCGATTCGAACGCACTGTTACCTCTCGCAAAAGACGTGAGCTTCGGAAGTCAGTCCGTCGTGTCCGACGGCGAGCCGCACGAAGGCGGCGCTTGGCTGGCTCCCAGCTTGATTGGAACACTCCTAGCTTACTCGCAGCTCGCCGCCGCTCGCGCACACACGCCACGGTTCTGGCCTCGATCCGCACGTCGGCGGGCACGATTCCCCCCGGTTCCGCCGCGCCCCGGCGCGCCACGTCCGGTCACACGAACGCGAGCGGGAGCGACCGTTCCGGTCGCTCCCGCTCGCGTGTCGGATCGCTGGCGATCAGTGGAAGCTGTCACCGCAGGCGCAGCTGCCCTGCGCGTTCGGGTTGTCGATCGTGAAGCCCTGCTTCTGGATCGTGTCCTCGAAGTCGATCGTCGCGCCGTCGAGGTACGGGACGCTCATCTTGTCGACGACGACCTCGACCCCGTCGAACTCGGCGGTGACGTCACCGTCGAGCATGCGCTCGTCGAAGTACAGCTGGTAGATCAGGCCCGAGCAGCCACCGGGCTGCACGGCGAGGCGCAGGCGCAGGTCATCGCGGCCCTCTTGCTCGAGCAGGCTCGCCACCTTGCCGGCAGCGGCGTCGCTCAGGAGGACGCCGTGCGACGGGGTCTCGGTCGCCGGTGCTTCGGTGATGGTGTCGCTCATCGCGCGTCTCCCTCCGGGCGGTGCTGGTCACCGCGCCTGGCCTCGATTGTAAGCACCCTCAGCTGCGCGTCGCGAGCCTGGCGAGCAGGATCGTCTCCGACGCGATGGCACGGTGCAGGACGCCGAGGTGCTGCGACTCGTTCGGGCTGTGCGCGCGGGTGTCCGGGTCCTCGACGCCGGTGACCAGGATCTGCGCGTCCGGGAACTCCGCAGCCAGGTCCGACACGAACGGGATCGACCCGCCGATGCCCTGCTCGACCGCCTCGGCACCCCAGCCCTCGCGCATGGCCGTGCGGGCCTCCTGCACGGCCCAGCCGGCGGTGTCGACGAGGAATCCGTCGCCGCTGTCCGGCTCGGTGACCTCCATCCGTGCGCCGAACGGGACGTGCTCGCGCAGGTGCCGTTCGACGGCAGCGGCGGCCTCGCGGGCGTCCTGGCCGGGGGCGACGCGGACCGAGACCCGTGCCGAGACCGTGGGCAGCAGGGTGTTCGAGGCGTTCGCGACGCTCGGCACGTCCATGCCCGTCACCGTGATCGACGGCTGGAACCACATGCGGGACAGCACGGCGCCGGTACCGATCGGGCGCACACCGGGAACGAGTGCGGCGTCGACGGCGAGTTCGTCCTCGGTGCGCTCCGGCACGTCGGCTTCGTACGAGGCCAGCCCCTCGACGGCGACCGACCCGTCGGCGTCGTGCAGCGAGGCGAGCAGCCGCACCATCGGGATCATCGCGTCCGGGGCCGCTCCCCCGAACATGCCGCTGTGGCTGGCGTGCTCGAGCGTGGTCAGGGTGAGCTTGAAGGTGACGTTGCCGCGCAGCGACACCGTGATCGACGGCACCTCGGTCGACCAGTTGTCGCTGTCCGCCACGACGATGACGTCGGCGGCCAGGTGCTCCTTCTGCTCGCGCAGGAAGGTGCGGAACGAGCGGGAGCCGAACTCCTCCTCGCCCTCGACGAACAGCACGATCCCGAGGTCGAGGTCGTCGCCGAACTGGGCGTGCACCGCGCGGAGCGAGGCGATGTGGGTCATCACGCCGGCTTTGTCGTCCGAGGCGCCGCGACCGTACAGGCGGTCACCGCGGAGCGTCGGCTCGAACGGCGGGGTCTCCCACAGGGCCTCGTCGCCCTGCGGCTGCACGTCGTGGTGGGCGTAGAGCATCACCGTCGGCTTGCCGTTCCGCGCCGGGCGCACCGCGAGCACCGCCGGCTGGCCGAGCTCGGTCTCGGCGTCCGCCTCGGCGACGTCGGCGGTCGAGCCGGACACTGCCGACCGCACGATCCGGACGTCGTCCGGGCCGAAGACCCCGGTCGACCGCGCCAGGTCCGCGACGGCCTCGGCACTCGCGCGCACGTTCGACGGGTCGAAGGACGACCAGGAGACCGACGGCAGGCGTACCAGGGCGGACAGGTCGGCGATCGTCGTGGGCAGGGCCCCCTGGACGTGTTCGCGCAGGGCGTCGAGGAGCGCAGGGTCGGTCGCGGGGCTGTGCTGTTGGCTGTCGGTCATGCCCGGTAATCTAGAGGAGATCCCGCACGCACACCGCCGTTAGGAACGCACCGTGGCGAAGGCAGCCCCCAAGACCAACACGACCGTCAACCCGACCGAGGCCGAGCTCCTCGAGCAGGGCAAGGGCCGCCCGACGCCGTCCCGCCGCGAGCGAGAGGCAGCGAACCGCCGCCCCCTCGTCGGCAACACGCCGGTCGACAAGAAGGCAGCCCGTGCACGCCTCAACTCCGAGCGCGAGCGCGCACGGGTCGGCATGGCCAACGGCGAGGAGCGCTACCTGCCGGCCAAGGACCGCGGTGAGCAGCGACGCTTCGTCCGCGACTGGATCGACGCCCGCTGGAACGTCGGCGAGGTCATGATGCCCGTGCTCGTGCTGTTCCTCATCGTCGGGTTCGCCGCCGCGCAGACCGTGGTCGCGTCCTACTCGCTCCTGCTGGTGTGGGCGTTCGTGGCGCTGTTCGTCATCGACTGCGTGGTGCTCTGGCTGTCGCTCCGCCGCAAGCTCACCACCAAGTTCGGCGACTTCCAGCGCGGCACGTTCCTCTACATCCTGACGCGGGCGTGGCAGCTGCGGTTCCTGCGGCTGCCGAAGCCCCAGGTCCGGCGCGGCGAGTACCCCACGCTCTAGCCACACGCACACGAACCAAGCGCCGCCCGGCCTGCCGGGCGGCGCTTCGTCGTTCCCGCTCCCCTGTTCCCCGCTCCCCCGCTCCGCATCGGTGATCGAGTGAGCAGAACACGACGGGTCGACTGGCGAGCCACGGCGTGTTCTGCTCACCCGATGCGCAGGCGCGCCCCAGGACGGACGGGAGGCCCGTGGCGGCGTCGCCACGGGCCTCCCGTCCGGATGGTGGTCGCGACTAGCGCGCGGCGCGACGCAGCCGACGTCGGCGCAGCCGGTTGATGCGCGCTGCCCAGGTCGGCCCCTCGTAGAGGAACGCCGTGTAGCCCTGCACCAGCGTCGCCCCGGCGTCGATGCGGTCCTGCACGTCCTGCTCGGTGGTCACGCCACCGACGGCGATGACGCAGAAGTCCGCCGGCACGGCGGCGCGGACCCGACGCAGGACCTCGAGCGAACGCGCGGCGACCGGCGCACCGGAGAGTCCACCGGCACCCATCGCCTCGACGTCGGACGGGTCGGCCGTCAGTCCCTCGCGCGCGGTGGTCGTGTTGTTCGCGATCACGCCGGACAGGCCGAGCTCGACCGCCAGGCCCGCGATCGCGTCGATCTGCTCGTCGGTCAGGTCCGGTGCGATCTTGACGAGCACCGGGGTGCGCCCCGCGCCGTCGCGCACCGCGGAGAGCAGCGGTCGGAGCTGGTCGAGTTCCTGCAGTCCGCGCAGACCGGGCGTGTTCGGCGAGCTGACGTTGACCGCCAGGTAGTCCGCGAACGTCGCCAGGCGGCGGGTGGACTCGAGGTAGTCGTCGATGGCGTCCTCGACCGAGACGACCCGGCTCTTGCCGATGTTCACGCCGATCACGGGCCGGCCCGGGTTGCGGCGGGCGCGCTCGAGACGTCGGGCGGCCGCAGCCGCGCCGTGGTTGTTGAAGCCCATGCGGTTGATCAGGGCGCGGTCGCCGATCAGTCGGAACAGGCGCGGGCGCTCGTTGCCGGGCTGCGGCTTTGCGGTGATGGTGCCGACCTCGACGTGGCCGAAGCCGAGCAGGCCGAGCCCGGCGATGCCGCGGGCGTCCTTGTCGAAGCCCGCCGCCAGGCCGAAGCGCGACGGGAAGTGGATGCCCATCGTGGTGATGCCGTCGGCTGCCGACGGGCGGCAGTACCGCTCGACGACCCCGCTCAGGAACGGCACGCGAGGCAGCCCAGCGATGACGGCGAAGGCCAGGTGGTGGGCGCGTTCCGGGTCCATGTTCGCGAACACGGAGCGGAACACGACGCGGTACCCGCCGCGCACGATCCGTTCGGCGATGCCGCTCACGCGCGTGTGCCGGACGGTGCGGACGAGCCGGCGGCGCTGTCGGCCGTCCCGTGGTGGTCGCGACGGAGCTGGCCGATGGCGTCCTCGAAGTCCTCGAGCGAGTCGAACGCCTGGTAGACGCTCGCGAAGCGCAGGTACGCGACCTCGTCGAGCTCCCGCAGGGGCGCGAGGATCGCGAGGCCGATGTCGTTCGCGTCGATCTGGCTGGACCCGGAGGAGCGCACGGTCTCCTCGACGCGCTGCGCGAGGACGGCCAGGTCGCCGTCGGTGACCGGGCGCCCCTGGCACGCCTTGCGCACACCGGAGACGATCTTGTCGCGGCTGAACGGCTCGGTGACGCCGTTGCGCTTCACGACGTTGAGCGATGCGGTCTCGGTGGTCGAGAACCGTCGACCGCAGTTGGGGCACTGTCGACGGCGGCGGATGGAGGTTCCGTCGTCGCTCGTCCGTGAGTCGACGACGCGGGAGTCCGGGTGGCGGCAGAAGGGGCAGAACATGTCGTTCCCCAGGCTATCGGTTCGTGCGCTCCGTCACGGCGGCCCCGTGCGCGGGGAGCTGCTCCTCGGTGGACAGGGCGACGATGTGCGGCGCCACCTCGGCCAGGGCCTCGGGCGTGTACCGGACGATCTGCTGGGGTCGCAGGAACGTCGACGCGGACAGTCCGGACCCGAAGCGGGCCTGGCCGCCGGTCGGCAGCACGTGGTTCGACCCGGCCAGGTAGTCCCCCAGGCTCACCGGCGTGCTCGGTCCGACGAACACCGCACCGGCGGCGTCGATGTCGGCCAGCACGGCGTCGTCGTCGACCGTCTGGATCTCCAGGTGTTCCGGCCCGTACGCGTTGCTCACGGTCGCGGCGTCGGTCAGCGAGTCCACCAGGACGATCGCGGACTGCGGCCCGTCCAGGGCGGTCTGGAGGCGCGCAGCTGTCCCGAGCACCGCCGTGCGTTCCGGGATGGCGGCTTCCACCGCGTCGGCGAACGCCGCGGACGTCGTCACCAGCACGCTGCCGGCCTGCTCGTCGTGCTCGGCCTGGCTGATCAGGTCGGCGGCCACGAACCCCGCGTCGGCGGTGTCGTCCGCGATCACGAGGATCTCGGTCGCCCCGGCCTCGGAGTCGATGCCCACCACACCGCGCACCAGGCGCTTGGCGGCGGCGACGTAGTTGTTGCCCGGCCCGGTGACCAGGTCGACGGGCTCGAGGTCGAGCTCGGCGACGCCGTACGCCAGCGCGCCGACGGCTCCGGCACCACCCATCGCGTAGACCTCGTCGATGCCGAGCAGCCCCGCCGCGGCGAGGATCGTCGGGTGCACCGCGCCGCCGTGGTCGCGCTGCGGCGGCGACACGAGGGCGATCGAGGGCACGCCCGCGACCTGGGCGGCGACCACGTTCATCACGACGCTGGACGGGTAGACGGCCTTGCCGCCGGGCACGTAGAGCCCGACACGGCGCATCGGCTGCCAGCGCTGGTGGACCTCGGCGCCGTCGGCCAGGGTCGTCACGGACGGAGCGGGGATCTGCGCGGCACTCGCGGCACGGACGCGGCGGATCGCCTCGTCGAGGGCCGCCCGGACCTCGGGGGTGAGCCCGGCCACCGCGGCGGTGATCTCGGCGGCGGGCACCCGCACGTTCGCGGGGGCCCCACCGTCGAAGCGCTCGGCCTGGTCGCGCAGGGCCGCGGCCCCACGGTGTCGGACGTCCTCGATCAACTCGCGCGCGGCGTCGACCGCGTGCGACACGTCACCCGCGGCACGGGGCATGAGTCGGAGGAGTTCGGCACGGGCGGGGAGGCCGCCGCGGAGGTCGATTCGCTGCATCATGAGGCCTCCAGCGTACCGGCGGCGTGCTGCACGACCGCGTCGACCACGGGCCGGTGGTGGGCGACCTGGTCGGTGTCCCACGCGTCGAGCAGGTGCAGCGTGGCGATCCGGAACGCCAGCGCACGGACGAGCAGCTGCGGCCACTCCGGCACGCCGGTCCCGAGCACGCCGAGCCGGCCGACGGCGACCCGGTGCCAGGTCACGGCGTCGACCGCGGCGATCGCGGCACCGAGGCCCGCCGGGCGCCAGTACGGCGCCCAGTCGAACACCGTGGGTGGCTCCCCCGGCGTGAAGAGCACGTTGCCGAGCAGGTCACCGTGGACGAGCTGGGACGGGGACGTCACCGGCTGGAACGTCGCCGCCAGGCGGTCCAGCGTTGGATCGTCCGGCAGGGGTGCGTCGCCCCAGACCATCCGGTCCGCCCGGCTCCAGGGGTCGTCACGCTGATCGAGGACTTCGGGACGCGGCAGGTCCGCGACGGCCCGGTGGAAGGCAGCGCCCGCGGCGATGACGTGGTCCACGCGGGTCGGGTCGGTCCGGCCGTCGACCCATCCCCAGGCCTCCCACCCGCCGTCGCCGGTGCCGGTGCCGGTGCCGGCGTCCATGATCCAGTCCCCGGACTCGGCGGCGACCGGACGCGGGGTCCGGAACCCGGCCGTGTGGACGAGCCGGGCCAGCGTGGCGGACCGCCACCGGGCCTCCAGGGGGTCGCCGGACGGCCGGAGCACGACGTCCCCGGCGCGCCACGTCAGCCCGCGGCCGCCGCCGAGCCGCTCGAGCGGGCGGTCGTGCACGCCGAACGCCCGCAGCACGTCCGGGCCCGGCGGCAGCGGCGGACCGGCCATGGTCGACGCTCCTAGACCAGGCAGCGGGGTCCGAGCAGGCTCTTCAGCTCGCCGAACAGGTCCGGGGTGAGGTTCACCGGGAAGGGCAGCTCGAAGGTGCGTGCCACGTCGTCCTTCAGCAGCTTCAGCCGGACCTCGGTGTCGCCCTGGTGACGGCCGAGCACGGCGGCGAGTTCCGTCACCGTGGTCGTCGTGGCCTGCCGTTCGGGCAGTGACAGGGTGAGCGGGCCGGAACCCATCGCGTCGCCGACGTTCGGCTGGAACATGCTCACCGCGTGCAGGGCCTTGCCGTCGTCGCGGACGTTGACGCGGCCGCGCAGGACGACGATCGAGTCGGCCACCAGGGACGGGCCGAACTCCTGGTACGTCTTGCCCAGGAACATCACCCCGATCTGCCCGCCGAAGTCCTCGATGTCGACGATGCCGTACGGGTTGCCGCTCGTCTTCGCCACCCGGTGCTGCACGCTCGTCAGCAGGCCGGCGACGGTGACCGTCTCACCCTCGATCGAGTCGTCGGCGGTCAGCAGGTCGGCGATGGTGATCGACTGGTGCTTCGCGAGTTCGATCTCGAGCCCGGCGAGCGGGTGGTCGGACACGTAGAGCCCGAGCATGTCCCGCTCGAACGCCAGCTTGTCGCGCTTGGACCACTCCGGCCGGTCCGGCACCTGGGACACCGCGGCGCTCGGGGTGTCCTCGGCGGCCTCGGCGGCCTCGGCGAAGAGCGAGTCGAAGTCGAACCCGACGTTGCCGTGGGCCTCGTCACGCTTGACCTTCACCGCGCCCTCGACGGCGCCCTCGTGGATCTCCACCAGGGCACGGCGGGTGTCCCCGAACTCGTCGAACGCACCGGCCTTGATGAGCGACTCGACCGTGCGCTTGTTCGCCGACGAGATCGGGATCTTGCGCAGGAAGTCGTGGAAGGACTCGAACGCACCCTTCTCGGTCCGGGCCTTGACGATGTCGTCGACCACGTTGAACCCGACGTTGCGGATGGCACCCATGCCGAAGCGGATGTCGTCACCGACTGCGGCGAAGAAGCCGATCGACTCGTTGACGTCCGGCGGCATGACCTTGATGCCCATGCGCCGGCACTCGTTCAGGTACAGGGCGAGCTTGTCACGGGCGTCACCGACCGAGGTCAGCAGGGCCGCCATGTACTCAGCCGGGTAGTGCGCCTTGAGGTACGCGGTCCAGAAGGACACCACACCGTAGGCCGCCGAGTGCGCCTTGTTGAACGCGTAGTCGGAGAAGGGCAGCAGGATGTCCCACAGCGTCTTGATCGCCGCGTCGGAGTAGCCGTTGTCCTTCATGCCCTGCTGGAAGCCCGCGTACTGCTTGTCGAGCTCGGACTTCTTCTTCTTGCCCATCGCGCGGCGGAGGATGTCCGCCTGGCCGAGGGAGAACCCGGCGACCTTCTGCGCGATGGCCATGACCTGCTCCTGGTAGATGATCAGGCCGTAGGTCGTGCCGATGATGTCCTTCAGGGGCTCTTCGAGCTCCGGGTGGATCGGGGTGATCGGCTGCTCGCCGTTCTTGCGGAGCGCGTAGTTCGTGTGCGAGTTCGCACCCATGGGCCCCGGACGGTACAGGGCGATGAGCGCGGAGATGTCCTCGAAGTTGTCGGGCTTCATCAGCCGCAGCAGGCCGCGCATGGGCCCGCCGTCGAGCTGGAACACGCCGAGGGTGTCACCGCGCTGCAGGAGCGCGTACGCCTCGGGGTCCTCGAGCCCCATGTTCTCGAGGTCGAGCTCGGTCCCCCGGTTCGTCTTGATGTTGTCGAGGGCGTCGCTGATGATCGTGAGGTTGCGGAGCCCCAGGAAGTCCATCTTGATCAGGCCGAGCGACTCCGCCGCCGGGTAGTCGAACTGCGTGACGATCTGGCCGTCCTGCTCCCGCTTCATGATCGGGATGATGTCGATCAGCGGGTCGCTCGACATGATGACGCCGGCCGCGTGCACGCCCCACTGGCGCTTCAGCCCCTCGAGCCCGAGCGCCGTGTCGAAGACGGTCTTCGCCTCGGGGTCGGTCTCGACCACGGTGCGGACGTCGACGGCTTCCTTGTAGCGCGGGTGGTCCTTGTCGAAGATCCCGGTGAGCGGGATGTCCTTGCCCATCACGGGCGGTGGCATCGCCTTGGTGAGCTTCTCGCCCATGCCGAACGGGAACCCGAGGACGCGCGAGGAGTCCTTGAGCGCCTGCTTCGCCTTGATCGTGCCGTACGTGACGATCTGCGCCACGCGCTCCGACCCGTACTTCTCGGTGACGTACTTGATCGCCTCACCGCGGCGCCGGTCGTCGAAGTCGACGTCGAAGTCGGGCATCGAGACGCGGTCCGGGTTGAGGAACCGCTCGAAGATCAGACCGTGCCGGATCGGGTCGAGGTCGGTGATGCGCATCGCGTACGCCACCATCGAGCCGGCACCGGAGCCACGCCCCGGACCGACGCGGATGCCGTTGTTCTTGGACCAGTTGATGAAGTCCGCGACCACCAGGAAGTAGCCAGGGAACCCCATCTGGTTGATGATGCCGACCTCGTAGTCGGCGCGGTCCTGGACCTCTTTCGAGATGCCGCCCGGGTACCGGTACTCCAGCCCCTTCGCGACCTCTTTCTCGAACCAGGAGTGCTCGGTCTCGCCCTCGGGCACCGGGAACTTCGGCATGTAGTTCGCCGAGGTGTCGAACTCGACGTTGCAGCGTTCGGCGATGAGCAGCGTGTTGTCACAGGCCTCGAGGTTGTCGCGGAAGACGTGTCGCATCTGCGCCGGGGTCTTCAGGTAGAACTCGTCGGCATCGAACTTGAAGCGGTTCGGGTCGTTCAGGGTCGAACCGGACTGCACGCAGAGCAGTGCAGCGTGCGACTTGGCGTCGTGGGCGTGCGTGTAGTGCAGGTCGTTCGTGCCGACCAGCGGGATGTCGAGGTCCTTCGCCAGGCGGATCAGGTCGCTCATGATCCGGCGCTCGATCTCGAGCCCGTGGTCCATGACCTCGGCGAAGTAGTTCTCCTTGCCGAAGATGTCGCGGTAGTCGGCGGCGGCCTGCACCGCTTCGTCGTACTGGCCGAGGCGCAGGCGCGTCTGGATCTCCCCCGAGGGGCAGCCCGTCGTGGCGATGATGCCCTGGTGGTACTCCTGCAGGAGCTCGATGTCCATGCGGGGCTTGAAGTAGTAGCCCTCGAGCGACGCCTTGGACGACAACCGGAACAGGTTGTGCATGCCGGTGGTGTTCTCGGCGAACATCGTCATGTGCGTGTACGAGCCCGCACCGGACACGTCGTCGCCGCCGCCGTCACCCCAGCGGACACGGGTCTTGTCGGAGCGGTGCGTGCGGGGCGTGATGTACGCCTCGGTCCCGATGATGGGCTTGACGCCACCGGCCTTGGCGGCCTTCCAGAACTCGAAGGCGCCGAACATGTTGCCGTGGTCGGTCACCGCCACGGCGGGCATCCCCTGCGCGGCGGTCTCCGCCACGAGGTCGGAGAGCCTGGCGGCACCGTCGAGCATCGAGTACTCGCTGTGCACGTGCAGGTGGACGAAGGAGTCGGAATCCGACACGGAACCTCCGGTTCGTACGGTGTGCTGCGGGGTGGGAACAGCCTAACTGCGGCCGCCCACATTCCCGCGCGCGTCGTGGCGGACGGGAGGCTCGGGGCGGGCCCGCACCGCGCCTCCAGACCGGCATCGGATCGCGACACGCGCGGCGCGCGCCGCCGAGCGGGCAGGACACGCCACACGCGCGCCGCCGCGGGTGCAGAACGCGTCGCCTGACGGCTCCGCAGCCGACAGTTCGCGACCCCTCGGCGAAAGAGACCGGGCGGGGCGGACGGGAGGCTCGGGGCGGGCCCGCACCACGCCTCCAGACCGGCATCCGGTCGCGACACGCGCAGGGCGCGCCGCCGAGCGAGCAGGACACGC
>NZ_MJGM01000014.1:8073-132340 GCF_001864905.1 Curtobacterium sp. MCBA15_007 | reverse complement strand
CACCGCTCTGCCCTCTTCACCGAGGGTGGTAGCTGGGACAGCTTTGAGACCAATGTATGATCTGGTCGAGAGTGTTCCGGTGGTCATAGCGAGAGGGAAACGCCCGGTCACATTCCGAACCCGGAAGCTAAGCCTCTCAGCGCCGATGGTACTGCAAGGGGGACCTTGTGGGAGAGTAGGACGCCGCCGGACTTAACGTAAGAAAGATGTGGCCATCGGCCCTCCATCGAGAATTCGCAGGGGAAACCCTCGTTCTCGGTTGGGGCCGGTGGCCATTTCTGTTTCTGCCGCCGTTCACTCGACGCCGGCTCCGGTTCGTGATGGACTGGAACCACCGTCGGGCGACCGACGCGGCACCCAACACAACGACACAGCGGATGAACGCCCGAGGCACTGCACCGGGCACGCGATGAGGAGCAACGGTGGCGAACGACGACGATCAGCGGCGGAACGACGGCGACCGCGGAGATCGACCCCGGCGGGACGGCGATCGTTTCCCCCGTCGTGATGGTGCTCCGCGTCGTGACGACCAGAGCAACGGCCGGTGGTCCTCTGGCCCTCGTGAGTTCGAGCGTCGCGAGGGTGACCGTCGCGATCGTCCGCAAGGTGGGGACCGTCCGTTCCGCGATGGTGCTCCCCGCCGGGACAGCGCTCCGCGTCGTGACGGCGATCGTCCGTTCCGGTCAAGCGACCGCAATGACCGACCCTCGTGGCAGGGTGATCGTGGCGCCGCCGGCCGTCCGCCGCGCGGGGATGGTCCGCGTGGTGCCGATCGCCCGGGTCGTGACGGTGACCGTCCGTACCGTGGTGGGTCTTCGGATCGTCCGGCT
Source organism: Curtobacterium sp. MCBA15_007 (assembly GCF_001864905.1). NCBI lineage: Bacteria > Bacillati > Actinomycetota > Actinomycetes > Micrococcales > Microbacteriaceae > Curtobacterium > Curtobacterium sp. MCBA15_007. The sequence continues at coordinate 131,510 of NZ_MJGM01000014.1, read as the reverse complement.
CGTGATGCTGACCGTCCGTACCGTGGTGGGAGCTCTGACCGTCCGCGTCGGGACGGTGACCGCCCGTACCGCGGTGGCTCGGATCGTCCCGCTCGTGATGGCGATCGCCCGTACCGCGGTGGCTCGGATCGTCCCGCTCGTGATGGTGACCGCCCGTACCGCGGTGGCTCGTCCGATCGTCCCGCTCGTGATGGCGATCGTCCGTACCGCGGTGGCTCGGACCGGCCCGCTCGTGATGGCGATCGTCCGAACCGTGGCGGGTCCTCGGACAGGCCGCGCCGTGACGGAGACCGACCCTTCCAGGGCGGTTCGGACCGTCCGCGTCGTGATGGCGATCGTCCGTACCGCGGGGGATCCTCGGACCGTCCGGCTCGTGATGGTGACCGTCCGTACCGTGGTGGCTCCTCGGACCGCCTGCGTCGCGACGGCGACCGTGGCGGCTCCTCCGACCGTCCGTTCCGTGGCGGGTCCTCGGACCGTCCGAGCCGCGATGGTGGCGAGGAGCGTCGTCGGTTCGGCGACGGCTCCCGGCACGCCGGTGCACGCTTCGGCGAAGCGGCCCGCGACGACTGGGAAGACCGCGATCCGTACGGCACGAAGTCCATCCGTCCGCGTCACGAGGACCCGGAGATCCCCGAAGAGATCGATGCGCGTGACCTCGACCCGGCCGCCCGCATGGAGCTGAAGACCCTCAGCAAGGACAACGCGGACTGGGTGGCTCGTCACCTGGTGGCTGCTGCGCTGTTCGTCGACGACGACCCGGAGACGGCGAACCAGCACGCGCTGAGCGCGGCTCGTCGTGCTGGTCGGGTCGGTGTCGTCCGTGAGACCGCTGCCATCACCGCCTACCGTCTCGGCGACTTCGCCACGGCCCTGCGTGAGCTCCGCACCTACCGCCGGATCTCGGGTCGCAACGACCAGCTGCCGATGATGGTGGACTGCGAGCGCGGCCTCGGACGTCCGGAGCGCGCGCTCGAACTCGGCCGCTCGGTCGAACGGTCGGCCCTCGAGACACCGGTGCAGGTCGAACTCGCGATCGCCATGTCCGGCGCCCGTCTCGACCTCGGGAATCCCACAGCTGCGCTCGGCGAGCTGGAGATTCCACAGCTCGACCCGTCCACCGCCTACACGTGGTCCCCGGCGCTCTACAGTGCTTACGCGGCCACGCTCGAGGAGCTCGGTCGACAGGACGAGGCCGACGAGTGGTGGGCCCGAGTGGACCGCGCGGCAGCGGCCCTCGCCGAAATCGCGGACGACAACGCTTGGGAGACAGTTGATGTGGTCGAGGAAACGATCGAAGTCGAAGTACACGGAGACGCCGGAGACGCCGGAGACGACGACGCCGAAGACCTCGGAACCGACGACGTCGCGACCGACGCACTCGACGGCGACGACGACTCCGCCGACGATGTCGACGACGACCTCGACGACGAACCAGCCTTCGACGACCTCGACGACGACAACCCCCGCGACGTCGACGGCTCCGCAGCCGGCTGAGCACCCGGCGGCGCTGACGGACGGCGTCGACGTGGTCCTCACCGACCTCGACGGCGTCGTCTACCGGGGCCGCAACGCGATCCCGCACGCGGTCGAAGCACTGACCCGGGCATCGCTCACGGCGCGGGTCGGCTACATCACGAACAACGCATCGCGCCGCCCGATCGACGTCGCTGAACACCTCGAGCGCTACGGGCTCGAGGTGTCCGAGGGCGACGTCGTCACCTCGTCGCAGGCCGGCGTCCAGCTGCTCGCGACCCTGGTGCCGGCCGGGTCGACCGTCCTGGTGACCGGCGGGCTCGGCCTGTCCAGCATCGTCGAGGCAGCCGGGTTCACGGTGACGTCGAGCGCCGAGGACTCTCCGGCAGCGGTGATCCAGGGCTTCTCGCCGGATCTCGGCTGGAAGGAACTGGCCGAGGCGTCGTTCGCCCTGGCCGACCCGGACGTGCCGTGGGTGGCGACGAACATGGACTGGTCGATCCCCGTCGAGCGCGGCATCGCCCCCGGCAACGGGACGCTCGTGTCCGCCGTGCACCAGGCCGTCGGTCGCATGCCCGTGGTCGCCGGCAAGCCCGAGCGGCCGATCTTCGACACCGCGGTGGAACGCTTCGGCGGCGGTCGGACCCTGTTCATCGGTGACCGGCTGGACACCGACATCAAGGGCGCGAACGACGTCGGGATCCCGAGCGTGCTCGTGCTCACCGGCATCGACCGGGCCAAGCAGGTGCTCGCGGCCGATCAGCGCTCGCGTCCCACCTACGTGCTGGAAGACCTCCGGGGCTTGTCCCAGCCGTACCCGGAGACGGTGCGGCGCGAGGACGAGGACGGCACCCGGTACGTGACCGTCGGAACCTCGACGGTGGCGATGCGCGGGCACGTGGTCCGGGTGCTCGACGCCGGGACGGACATCGATCGACTGCGCGCCGGCTCCACGATCATCTGGGAGTCCGAGTTGGCCATCTACGGCCTCGACGTCGACCCGCAGCTGTACGGCGGCGAGTAGCGTGTCGGACGTGCCGAACCCCGAGCAGCCGTCCGCCGAACCCGAGCAGCAGGACGCCTTCGCCGCGCGGACCGCCGAGGCAGAGACGCTCCCGCTCGTCGATCGCGCCGACGCCTTCTCCGCGCTGCACGACGAGCTGCGGACGCGGCTCGAGAGCGGCGGCTCCGCGAGTGCCTGAGCCGGACGGAGCCGTCCCCGACGCGACCCCGGTCCGCCTCGACGCGCTGCTCCCTGCACGCGGACTCGCTCGGTCGCGCACCGTGGCCAGCAAGCTGATCCAGGACGGCCGCGTGCTCGTCGGCGGGCGTGCCGTGCTCAAGCCGTCGACGCCGGTCGCGCCAGACGCCGAGATCGAGGTCGACGCCGCGGACGAATGGGTGTCGCGTGCAGCCCGGAAGCTCGTCGGTGCGCTCGACGCCTTCGACGTCGACCCTGCCGATCGTGTCGTGCTCGACGTCGGCGCGAGCACCGGCGGGTTCACCCAGGTGCTGCTCGCACGTGGTGCGCGCCGTGTCATCGCGCTCGACGTGGGCCACGGACAGCTCCACCCCACCATCGCGCTCGACGAACGCGTCGCCGTGGTCGAGGGGACGAACGCCCGGAACCTCACGCGCGCCGACTACCTGGCGCTCGACGACGCAGCCACAGACACGAGCCTCGTGGTGGGGGACCTGTCCTTCATCTCGCTCAGACTCGTGCTGCCGGCGCTGGCCGAGGCCGTCCCGGCGGACGAGTTCGTGCTGCTGGTGAAGCCCCAGTTCGAAGTGGGTCGTGGCGGTGTGCGCGAGGGCATCGTGCACGACGCGGGGCTGCGGAACGACGCGCTCATGAACGTGCTGTGGGCGGCGTGGGACCTGGGCCTCGGCACCAGTGGGCTCGCCGCGTCCCCGATCGTCGGGACACACGGCAACCACGAGTACCTGGCCCGCTTCCAGCGCGGTGTCGGGGGCAATCCGACAGAATGGAGAGTCCGGGCGACCGAACTCACGGAAGGGTCTTCATGAGCGACGAACGGCACATCCTGCTCGTGTCCCACACGGGTCGCCGCGACTCGATCGACGCCGCGGTCGAGGTCTGCGACCTCCTGCACGCCGCCGGTCTCACGCCCGTCATGCCCTTCGACGAGTACGCGGACATCCGCCGCGCCGAAGCGTCGGTGGGCAAGGTCGACATCCTGGGCGTCGACGTCCAGCCGAACCAGCTCGAGATCGTCATCGTGCTCGGCGGCGACGGCACGATCCTCCGCGCCGCGGAACTCGTCCGGAACACCGGTGCTCCGCTGATCGGGGTGAACCTGGGGCACGTCGGGTTCCTGGCAGAGAGCGAGCGCGACGGTCTTGCCGAGACGGTCGAGCGTGCGCTGTCCGGCGAGTACAACGTCGAGGAACGCGTCACCCTGCAGGTCGACGTCGTCCTGGGCAACCAGATCGTCTACTCGAGCTGGGCGCTGAACGAAGCCACGATCGAGAAGGCGTCCCGTGAGCGGATGCTCGAAGTCGTGACCGAGGTCGACGGCCGCCCGCTGTCGTCCTTCGGTTGTGACGGTGTGGTCGTGTCGACCCCGACGGGCTCCACGGCGTACTCGTTCTCGGGTGGTGGCCCCATCGTGTGGCCCGATGTGGACGCACTGCTCATGGTGCCGCTGAGCGCCCACGCCCTGTTCGCCCGTCCGATCGTCGTCGGGCCGGACTGCACGCTCGCGATCGAGGTCCTGCGGCGAACGAGCGGCGTCGGCGTGCTCTGGTGCGACGGACGCCGCACCCACGACCTGCCCCCGGGTGCCCGCGTCGAGGTCCGGCGTTCGCCCGACCCGGTGCGCGTCGCCCGGCTCAAGGACGCCCCGTTCACCGACCGGCTGGTCGCGAAGTTCCAGCTGCCCGTCGCCGGGTGGCGCGGCCCCCAGAGCGACGAGGACGACCGATGAGCACGGAGGACGACCGATGATCGAGGAGATCGCGATCCGCGACCTCGGTGTCATCGGTGAGACCACGCTCGAACTCGGGCCGGGCTTCACCGTGGTCACCGGGGAGACCGGTGCGGGCAAGACGATGATCGTCACCGCACTCGGGCTGCTGCTCGGTGCGCGGGCCGACGCCGGTTCGGTTCGCCGTGGCGCGTCGAGCGCGGTCGTCGAAGGCCGCTGGCACGTCCCCGAGCAGGACGCGGTCGCCGAACGTGTCGAGGACGCCGGCGGCACCGTCGAGGACGGCGAGCTCATCCTCACCCGCACGGTCTCCGCCGAGGGGCGCAGCCGTGCCACGGTCGGCGGTCGCAGTGCCCCCGTCGCGGTCCTCGGTGAACTCGCCGACCAGCTCGTCACCGTGCACGGGCAGTCCGACCAGATCCGCCTGACCTCGGCCACCGCGCAGCGGGCAGCGCTGGACGGGTTCGGGGGATCCTCGCTCGAGAAGGCCCTTGCCCGGTACGTGGCCGCGTACGACGCCTGGCAGCAGCACGCCGGTGAACTCGAGGTCCTGGTCCGTGACCGGGACGACCGGGTGGCCGAGGCCGAGCGGATCCGTGCGGCCTCCGACGAGATCGAAGCCGCCGACCCGCAGCCCGGGGAAGACGTCGAGCTGGCCGAGCGCGCCGAGCGCCTGGGGAACCTCGAGGAGCTCCGGCTGTCGGCTGCCCTGGCGCACGAGGCACTGTCCAGCGAGTCCCTCGACGGCGTCTCGGACGTCGTCGGCCTGGTCGAGTCCGCGCGCCGTGCCGTCGAGCGTGTGGTGTCGTCGGACAGTGCCCTGCAGCCGGTGCTCGAGCAGCTCACGGAGCTGGGCATCCAGGCGGCCGAGGCGTCGGCGAGCATCTCGAGCTACCTCGGTTCCCTGGAACCCGAAGCCGGGCACGACCTCGAACTCATCAACGAACGCCGGGCGTTGCTGGCCGGCCTCACCCGCAAGTACGGCGAGACGGTGGACGACGTCATCGCCTACGGTCAGCGCGCGAGTGACCGGCTGCTCGAACTCGACGGCGACGACGACCGGATCGCGGCGTTGCAGCAGTCGGTCGAGCAGGATGAGCAGGCGCTCGAGTCCGCCGCCGCAGCGCTCACCACGGCGCGTACCAAGGCGGCGGCCGACCTGGCGAAGCGTGTGACGGCCGAGCTGAAGACCCTCGCGATGGGTGGCGCGACCCTGGTGGTCGAGGTCACCGACGCGGGGGAGTACCGCCGCCACGGCCGTGACCAGGTGACGATCCTGCTCCAGCCGCACTCCGGCACCGACCCCCGGCCGATCGGCAAGGGGGCGTCCGGTGGTGAACTGTCGCGCGTCATGCTCGCGATCGAGGTCGTCATGGCCGGCAGCACCACCGTGCCGACCTTCGTCTTCGACGAGGTCGACGCGGGTGTCGGTGGGGCGGCGGCCATCGAGATCGGCCGGCGGCTGGCGAAGCTCGCCGAGCGCACGCAGGTCATCGTCGTCACGCACCTGGCCCAGGTCGCCGCGTTCGCGAACAACCACCTCAACGTCGTGAAGGACGCCAGCGGTGCCGTGACCTCGTCGAGTGTGCGACGGCTCGAAGGCGAGGACCGGCTGCAGGAGATGGCTCGGCTGCTCTCCGGGCTCGGCGACAGCGCCAGCGGCATCGAGCACGCTCGCGAGCTGCTCGACGTGGCCGGCCAGCGGGCCTGACGGCCAGACCTGCCTGATCCCGGTGACTCGGCCACGGCACGGTGACCCGGCCACGGCTCGACGACCCGGCCACCCACCCGCGCAACGCCCACGGCGAACCGGGGTCGCGCCTCCCGGCAGTTCTGACGTACGATGGAATCCCGTGGCGGACACTCTCAGCGGCGGTACCAATTCTTCGAACTCGACCCCGAAGGTGACGAAGCAGATCTTCGTGACCGGCGGGGTCGTCTCGTCTCTCGGCAAGGGCCTGACGGCGGCCAGCCTCGGCAACCTGCTCACTGCTCGCGGCCTCAAGGTCGTCATGCAGAAGCTCGACCCGTACCTCAACGTGGACCCGGGCACCATGAACCCGTTCCAGCACGGCGAGGTCTTCGTGACCGACGACGGTGCGGAGACGGACCTCGACATCGGGCACTACGAGCGCTTCCTCGACATCAACCTGTCGCAGGCCGCGAACGTCACGACCGGTCAGGTGTACTCGACGGTGATCGCCAAGGAGCGTCGCGGCGAGTACCTCGGCGACACGGTGCAGGTCATCCCGCACATCACCGACGAGATCAAGCGCCGGATGCGCGAGCAGGCGCAGAACGACCCGCAGCCCGACGTCATCATCACCGAGGTCGGTGGCACCGTCGGCGACATCGAGTCGCAGCCGTTCATCGAGTCCGCCCGTCAGGTGCGGCACGAGCTCGGCCGCAGCAACGTGTTCTTCGTGCACGTGTCGCTGGTGCCGTTCATGAACGCCTCGGGTGAGCAGAAGACCAAGCCGACCCAGCACTCCGTCGCCGCGCTCCGCTCGATCGGCATCCAGCCCGACGCGCTCGTGCTGCGGAGCGACCGTCCGGTGTCGGAGTCGAACAAGCGCAAGATCGCGCTGATGTGCGACGTCGACGAGGACGCCGTGGTGAACGCCGTGGACGTCCCCTCGATCTACGACCTGCCGACGCTGCTGAACAACCAGGGTCTCGACCAGGTCATCGTCGAGGCGCTCAAGCTCGACGCCGGTCCGGTCGACTGGACCGCCTGGACGCCTGTGCTGAAGGCCGTGCACGAGCCGAAGAAGGACGTCACGATCGCGCTGGTCGGCAAGTACATCGACCTGCCGGACGCCTACCTGTCCGTCACCGAGGCGCTCCGTGCGGGTGGTTTCGCGCACGACGCGAAGGTCACGCTGAAGTGGGTCGTGTCCGACGACTGCACCACCCCCGAGGGCGCGGCGAAGCAGCTCGGCGACGTCGACGGCATCTGCATCCCGGGTGGGTTCGGCGTGCGCGGCATCGAGGGCAAGCTCGGCGCGCTGAAGTTCGCGCGTGAGCAGGGCATCCCGACGCTCGGCCTGTGCCTCGGCCTGCAGTGCATGGTCATCGAGTACGCCCGCCACGAGGTCGGTCTGACCGACGCGTCGAGCACCGAGTTCGACCCGGAGACCTCGACGCCGGTCATCGCGACGATGGCGGAGCAGGTCGACATCATCGCCGGTGGCGACCTGGGCGGCACGATGCGCCTGGGCCTGTACCCGGCGTCGTTCACCGAAGGGTCGCTGGCGGCGGAGCTGTACGGTGCGCCCGAGGCCTCCGAGCGGCACCGTCACCGCTACGAGGTGAACAACAAGTACCGCGAGCAGATCGCGGATGCCGGCCTGGTGTTCTCGGGCACGTCGCCGGACGGCACGCTGGTGGAGTACGTCGAGCTGCCGCGCGACGTGCACCCGTTCTACATCGCCACGCAGGCGCACCCGGAGCTCCGCTCGCGTCCGACCGATGCGCACCCGCTGTTCGCGGGGCTCGTCGCGGCCGCGATCGAGCGCCACGAGGCGTCCAGCCTGTTCGACCCGCAGACCGAGGAGCAGGTCGCGTAACGCGAGTGGTCTCTGACTGGAGGCGCGGTGCCAGCTGGCACCGCGCCTCCCGTCCGTCTGGGGGCGCGTCCACGGCACCTGATTCCGGACACGGAACCACGGAATGACGCGGTGCTGTGTCCGGAACCTGGTTCCGACGGGGCGTCCGGCGCGCGCGTGCTTGGATGGAGCCGTGACAGACGCACCGATCGCCGACGAGTCCGCCTCCTTCGAGGTCACCGAATCCACCGTCGTCTACGAGGGCGCCGTCTGGGACGTGCGTCGCGACACCGTCGCGTACAACGGTGACGCGATGGTCCGCGAGTACATCGACCACACCGGCGCGGTCGCGGTGTACGCCGAGGACGACGAGGGCCGCGTCCTGGTCATCCAGCAGTACCGGCACCCGGTGCGGATGCGTGACTGGGAGCTGCCCGCCGGCCTGCTCGACATGGCGGGCGAGGACCACCTGACCGCCGCGAAGCGCGAGCTGGGCGAAGAGGCCGACCTCGAAGCCGACACGTGGGAGCCGCTGATCCGCTACAACACGTCGTCCGGCGGCAGCGACGAGTTCATCCAGGTCTACCGGGCGCGCGGCGTGCGGTCGACCGGGTCCGCGTTCGAGCGCGAGGCGGAAGAGGCCGACATCGTGACGCGCTGGGTGCCACGGGCGGAGCTGCTCGACGGGATCCTGGGCGGTCGGCTCAACAACTCGGCCCTCGTCGTCGCGACGCTCGCGGTCGAGGCCATCGAACAGCGCAGCAAGTGAGCGGGGCAGCGGTCGACGGTCTGCGTGACCTGGTCGGCGCCGGTGCCTGGACGCACGAGCCGCAGGCCTCCGTGCTCGACGGCGACGTGTTCCGTGTCACCGCCGTCGAGGGCAGCGATGCCTGGCGGACCACCTCGTACGGGTTCGTGCACGACTCGGAGCACGCGCTGCTGCAACCGACCGACGGCCCGTTCTCGGTCGAGGCGTCGTTCGTGCTCGACTACACCGAGCAGTTCGACCAGGCCGGGGTGTTCCTGCGCGTCGACGAGCGGACGTGGATCAAGGCCGGTGTCGAGTTCTCGGACGGTGCTCCTCAGCTCGGCGCCGTGGTCACGCGTGGGTTCTCCGACTGGTCCGTGTCGCCCGTGCCGGAGTGGGTGGGCCGGGTGGTGACCGTCCGCGCGAGCCGCGACGGTGACGCCGTGACGATCCGGGCGTGGGCCGAGGGCGACGAGCCCCGGCTCGTCCGGGTCGCGTACCTGGACCCGGAGGCCGTCGTGTCCGCGGGGCTGCTGTGCGCCGGGCCGACGCGGGCTGGCTTGACCGTGACGTTCACCGGCTTCCGGGTGGGCGCGCCGGACGAAGCGCTGCACTGACGGGCAGGTGGCCGTTCGCCGGTTAGCCTGCTGAGGTGATGCCCCTCGATCGTGCCGTGGAGACGTACCTGCGGCACGTCGCGATCGAGCGGGGACTCTCGCAGCACACGCTGTCGGCGTACCGGCGGGACCTCGCCGTGTTCGCCGAGTGGCTCGGCGTCGCACCGGTCGTCGAGTCGGACGGCGCTGACCGGGCCGGAGGCTCCTCGGTGCTGCAGGACGTCGCTCGCCTGGCGCGGGCGGACGTCTCGGGGTTCGTCGAGCACCTCGCCACGCGACCATCGGGACCGTTGGCGCCGCGGTCGATCGCGCGCATGCTCAGTTCGGTCCGTTCGTTCACCGCCTTCGCCGCGGGAGAGGGCTGGCTGCCGCTCGACCCCGGCACCGCCGTCCGACCGCCGAAGGCTCCCATGCGGCTGCCGAAGGCGATCCCCGTCGAGGACATGGAACGGCTGCTCGGGGCGGTCTCCGTCGACGCGAACGACCCCGTCCAGCTGCGGGACAAGGCCCTGCTCGAGCTGCTCTACGCCACCGGTGCGCGGATCTCCGAGGCGGTGGGGCTGTCGGTCGACGACGTCACCACGCTGTCGGACGCCGCTGCCGACGCTCCGGGCCCGGGCCCGGGCCCCGGTGCGGACGGGCTCGCCGTCGTGAAGGTCACCGGCAAGGGCAACAAGCAGCGGATCGTCCCGCTCGGCAGCTTCGCGCGGGCCGCGATCGACGCGTACCTGGTGCGGGCACGGCCGGTGTTCGCGGCACGGGGAGCGTCGACGCCGGCGCTGTTCCTCGGCGCCCGTGGTGCGCGGTTGTCGCGACAGAGCGCCTGGCTCGTGATCCAGGCCGCTGCTGCCGCCGCCGACCTGGAGGCGCACGTGTCACCGCACACCTTCCGGCACTCGTTCGCGACGCACCTGCTCGAGGGCGGTGCTGACGTCCGCGTGGTGCAGGAGCTGCTCGGGCACGCGAGCGTCGCCACGACGCAGATCTACACGATGGTCACGGCCGACATGCTGCGGGACGTGTACCAGACGGCGCACCCGAGAGCGCGGCGGCAGGCGCTGCCAGATGGGCGCGACGGGCGCGCTTCGTGAGCAGCACGATGGGGGGAGACGGGCGTGCTTCGTGAGCAGCAATGGTCGGGTCGCGGCATCGCACTCGACATCTCCTGCTCACGAAGTGCCGTCTCCCGGTGCACTACGGTCGGGGCGTGCCCTCGACCCTCGACGACTTCTGGACCGCACGACGCCTCGAGCGACCGGACCTTCCGGTGGACGTGCCGGAAGCCTGGTCGTTCGGTGCGACCCCGGAGCAGGCGGACGCGCTCCTGCAGCTCGTGCTCGACGGGGTCAAGGTCGGCACGGCGTCGTCGCTCTGGGACTACGAGGCGACCGGTGACCCGCTGCCCGCAGTGGACGAGTTGAGCATCGTGACCGACGGCTCCGATGCGCCCCGCGCGGTCATCGAGACGACGCTGGTCCAGGTGGTCCCGTTCGATCAGGTCGATGCTGACCACGCCTGGGCCGAGGGTGAAGGCGACCGCACGCTCGAGCACTGGCGGGCCGTGCACGAGGCGTTCTGGCGTGCACACTCCGAGCACCCGCGCGGGTTCGCGCCGGACATGCCCGTCGTGTGCGAGCGGTTCCGGCTGCTGTGGCCGAACGGCTGAGGCCGATCCCGAACGGCTGAACCGGATCCCGATACGGGGTCAGGCGGGGACCGGCTCCGCGTCGACCTCGGTGAAGACGTCCTTCACGGCCGCGAGCAGCCGCGCGTTGAACTCCACACCGAGCTGGTTCGGCACGGTGACGAGCACGGTGTCGGCAGCGCGCACGGCCTGGTCGGCCGCGAGCTCCGCGACGAGCTGTTCGGGCTCACCGATGTAGGAGCGGCCGAACCGGGCGAGCCCGCCGTCGAGGTGCCCGACCTGGTCCTGCCCCTCGACCTGTGCACGGATGCCGAAGTAGTGGCGCGACTCGTCGTCGATGATCGGGATGATGCTGCGCGAGACCGACACCCGTGGGGTCCGCTCCCAGCCCGACTCCGCCCACACCCGGCGGAAGCGCTCGATCTGCTCGGCCTGCAGCTGGTCGAACGGCACACCGGTGTCCTCGGTCAGCAGGGTCGAGGACATCAGGTTCATGCCCTGCTCGGCCGTCCACTCCGCGGTGGCGCGGGTGCCGGCACCCCACCAGATGCGGTCGCCGAGCGAGTCGGACAACGGGGAGATCGGCAGGGACCCGACCGATCCGGTCATCTGCGGGTTGGCGTTGGCCATCGGCTCGCCGGCGATCGCACGGCGGAACACGCTCGTGTGCGCTCGGGCCATGTCGCCACCGTTCTCATCGGAGGCGTCGGGCACGTAGCCGAACTGCTGGTAGCCGGCGACGGCGGTCTCGGGTGATCCCCGCGAGACGCCGAGCTGCAGTCGCCCGCCGGAGATCAGGTCGGTGGCCGCGGCCTCTTCCGCCATGTAGAGCGGGTTCTCGTAGCGCATGTCGATGACGCCGGTCCCGATCTCGATCCGGCTCGTCTTCGCGGCGATGGCGGCGAGCAGCGGGAACGGTGCGGCCTGCTGCGGCGCGAAGTGGTGGACGCGGAAGTAGGCGCCATCGACGCCTGCTTCCTCCGCTGCGACGGCGAGGTCGATCGCCTGCACCAGGGCCTCTCGCCCGCTGCGCACCTTCGACCCCGGCACGTCACGCCAGTGTCCGAACGACAGGAACCCGATCTTCGTCATGTCCATGCGAACGCATCCGGGGGCGGGGTCATTCCGCCGCGACTACCGTGTCCGGGATGGAGGACCCCCGCCCCGCACTCGAAGCCGAACGCGCCCGCAACGAACGGCTGCTGACCGAGGTCGAGCGGAGCATGCGTGACGTCAGTGACGCCCGGCAGGATGCCAACTCCGACGACGAGCACGACCCCGAGGGTGCGACCCTGGCGTGGGAACGTGGCTCGCTCGGTGCGGTCCGCGACGGTGCGCAGCTGCGGATCCGCCAGGTGGACGCCGCGCTCGCACGGATCGACGAGGGCACCTACGGCCGCTGCACGGTCGGCGGCGAGCCGATCCCGGAGGCCCGGCTGGCCGCCGTCCCGTGGGCGGCGACGTGCGTCGCGCACGCCTGAGGGGTGGGCGGACGCTGCCGCGTGACGGACTGGAGGCGCGGCGCAACCCCGCCCCGCGCCTCCCGGCCTGCGCACCCCGCGTCCACCGCGTGCGCCGCTGATTCCCAGCCGCGCGCCCTACGTTTTCGGCATGGACGGCGACCCGAACGACCGACCCGGCGACGCCCGGGCCGATGGTGCGGCCCGACAGCGCTTCCAGTGGTTCCACCGCCTGCGCGCCTGGATCCACGAGCGGCCGCACGTGCACCTGTTCTACAAGGTGCTGGTCGGTCTGGTCGGCGGGCTGGTCGTCATCATCGGGCTGATCCTGGTGCCGCTGCCGGGCCCGGGGTGGCTCGTGGTGTTCATCGGTCTCACCGTGCTGGCGAGCGAGTTCCACTTCTTCCACAAGATCATCACGTGGCTCAAGGCGCAGCTGCACCGCTTCTGGGACTGGGCCAAGCGGCACGGGCCGAAGCGTCTGCGCGATGCGGCCGACCGGGGCAAGGCCGACGTCGATGCTGCGCACACCGGAGCGGCGCGGACCGTCGGGGTCCGTGCGCGCGCTCGCGGGGCGAACTCGGCACACCCGGGCCACTAGTCGGGCCGTCGCGGTCGGCACCGTGCGGTGCTGTTCACCGCGTGCGAGGTTGACGCCTCCGTGCGGCGCTGCAGGCTCGCACCGAGCGATCAACCTCGCACCGAATGGGCAGCGCCGCACCGTGCGGGGCGCGCCTACTCGGCCGCGACCCGCACCGAACCGGTGGCGGTGCGCTCGATGACCTCGGCAGCGCGCTCCTCGACCTCGGCGGCGTCCTTCGACGACAGCTGCAGCACGAGAGCGACGACCGCGGCGAGCACGATGAAGCCGCCGTAACCAGCGATGACCGGGACGAGGCCGACCGACGGCTCGAGCAGGCCTCCGATGACCGAGGGCACCCCGAACGCCAGGTAGCTGACGACGTAGATCGTGGAGAGCAATCCGGCGCGGTGGGTCGGTGCAGCGGTGGCGAGCAGCATCCGCAGCGGTGCCTGGAACCCGGCGCCGAAGCCGACACCGGCGACGGCGCTGCCGACGACCATGCCCGGCAGGGAGTGCGCGAACACGAACGACACGGTGATGATCGGGCCGAGCACGAGCGCCACGAGCCCGAGCAGGACCGCACGTCGGGTGTCCATCCGCTGGATCGCCAGGCCGGTCAGGGCACCGACACCGGTGACCACCGCGATGAGCGCACCGGCGGCGAAGTGGTTGGTGATGCCGAACACCGCGCCGAGTGCCGAGGGGACGAGCGACAGGAACATGCCGCCCAGCGCCCAACTGGCCACGAGCGAGCCGGCGACGCCGCGGAACAACCGACGCGATGACCGCGGCACGCTGATCGTCGGGCGCAGGGAGCGGAGTGCTCCTGGGCGACGCTCCACCTGCTCGGGGACGACGGACAGCGCGAGGACGAGCAGCACGAGGAGCGCGCCGAACAGCAGGTAGACGAGCTGCTCCGGCGCCGGACCCCACTGCACCAGGGCGCCGCTCGACAGCGCGCCGGTGGCCAGGGCGATCGGCGGGATGACACCGTTCAACACACCCGCCATGGTCGGGTGGCGTTCGAGGGAGTTGTCGATGAGGGCCGCGCCGAGTGCACCGATGAGCAGTCCGACCGAGACGCCCTGCACGATCCGGTCCACGATGAGCGCGACGACCCCGTCCGCCGCCGCGAACAGGCCGAGCGACAGTGCGACGCCCAGCCCGCCGACGACGAGCACGGGCTTCCGGCCGACGTGGTCGGACAAGCGCCCCGCGATGAGCAGGCTCGCCAGCAGGCCGGCGACGTAGATGGCGAAGACCCCGGTGAGCATGAGCGGCGTGAGGTGCCACTCGGCGGCGTAGACCGGGTAGATCGGCGACGGGACGGCCGACGAGGCGACCGAGACCAGGAGCATCGCCGCCAGGATCCAGAACCCGGCGACCGAACGAGCTGACTGGTGCATGCGCACCCCTTTCCATCTCCGTGCAGTACGACTGCATTCGTACCGCACTCGAACAGTACGACGCAAGTCGTACAGCGAGCCGAACGGTGGTAGCGTCCCGTCCATGCCCGCGCACGTCGATGCTCCCGAACGGTTGCCGCAGCCGTCCGTGGCCGAGATAGACCTCCCCGTCGTCATGGACGCCCTGAGCGACCCGATCCGGCTCGCGATCCTGCACCGCTACCTGGTCGACGCGGCCGGCGGCGAGCGCAGCTGTGGGTGGGTCGGCATCGACCGGCCGAAGTCCACGCTGACCCACCACTTCCGGGTCCTGCGCGAGGCCGGGTTGCTCGAGCAGCACCTGGAGGGCCTGACCCGCGTCAGCCGTGTCCGGGTGGAGGACGTGCAGCAGCGGTTCCCCGGGCTCCTCGACCTGGTGCTCGACTGGCAGGTCCCATCGGCCCTGCTCCGCGAGGGGCTCGCCTCGTGAGCGGCGAGCCCGACGCCGCCCCGAGCCCGACCGTGCACACGCTGCCGTCGATCGTCGCAGACCCCGCCGTCGCCACGGCGCTCGCCGCGGACCTGACGGCCGCCGGCTTCACCGTCGACCGGCTCGACTCCCTGTGGGGCGCCGAGGCTGCCGCATCGCTGCACCGCGGTTCGCGGGTCGCTGCGCTCCGTGCGCTCGCCGCCCGCGAGACCACGCCGCTCAGCACCCTGGCGACGCTGTTCGTGCTCGGGCTGCCGGTGGCGCGGGCTGAGGCAGCCGCCGCGTTCCCGACCGCCGGGCTCGACGCCGTCATCGCATCGGGTCTGCTGCGCAGCGAAGGCGAAGGCGACGGCGAAGGCGTCGGCGGCGCCCCGCTCGTCCACCCCACCGTCGACCTGCGCCCCTACGCCTTCGTCGACGACCTCGGCGCCGGCAGCTGGTGGATCGTCTCCGACCTGGGCGAGCTCGCCCTCGGACACGAGATCAGCGAGGAACACGTCCTCGGCATCGGCGGCGCCACCACGACGCTGAGCGGCCTGCAGGTGCCCGTGCCGGTCGAGCGGGTGCTCGACCTCGGCACCGGCTGCGGGATCCAGGCCATGCACGCGCGGCGGTTCGCCGACCACGTGGTCGCCACCGACATCTCGCGCCGTGCCCTCGACATCGCCCGCTTCAACGCGCAGTTGAACGGCATCGACGGCATCGACTTCCGGTTCGGTTCACTGTTCGAGCCGGTCGCGGGGGAGCGCTTCGACCGGATCGTCTCGAACCCGCCCTTCGTCATCACGCCTCGTCGCGAAGGCGTCCCGTCCTACGAGTACCGCGACGGCGGCATGGTCGGTGACGCCCTGGTCGAGACGGTGCTCCGGGGCCTCGGGGACCACCTGGAGCCCGGTGGCACCGCACAGCTCCTCGGCAACTGGGAGTACCACTGGGGCGTCGACGGCCTGGACCGCGTGCGCGCCTGGTTCGCCGACACCGGCCTCGACGTGTGGGTGATCGAGCGCGAGCGGCAGGACCCGACGTCCTACGCCGAGACCTGGATCCGCGACGGCGGCACCAAGCCCGGCACGGACGGGTTCGACACCCTGATGGGCGCGTGGCTCGACGACTTCGCGGATCGCCGCGTCACCGGCGTCGGCTTCGGTTACGTCGTGGTGCGTCGACCCCTGCCGGGAGGCCCGTCCGGCCTCCGCCGGTTCGAGCGCGTCCCCGAGGCGCTCGGCTCCAACCCCGCGGGTCTGGGGGCGACGGTCGCCCGCGTCCTCGACGCGGCCGCCTGGCTCGCCGCCCACGACGACGCCGCGCTCGCTGCCGCCCACCTGGCGGTGGCCGGTGACGTCACCGAGGAGCGGTACTACTGGCCGGGCAACGACGACCCCACCGTGATGACGCTGGTGCAGGGCGGCGGGCTCGGGCGCCGGGTGGACGCGGACACCGCACTCGCGGCGTTCGTGGGCGCGTGCGACGGTGACCTGTCCGTCGCGGCGATCATCGGCGCACTCGCGCAGATCACCGGCGTGGACGAGCAGGCCCTGGCCGCCGACCTGCTGCCGGCGGCGCGTGACCTGGTGCTCGACGGGCTGCTCGTCCCCGCCGCCTGACGATCAGGCGCGGTGGTCGCGCCAGCTGTGCTCGGGCGTGTAGCCGAGGAGTTCGCGGGCCTTCTCCGACGACAGCAGCGAGCTGACGCCGTCGATGTCCGCACGGCGCTCGATGTCCGGCACGAAACGCTCGACGAGTTCGATCGTCGGGGTGTCCATCACCGTGTCGGGGCTCGCGATGACGAACGCCTCGAACCCGGTGAGGTCCGCCTCGAGCGCACGGCGGACGGCCTGGGCCCCGTCGCGCGAGTCGATGTACGACCACAGGTTGAACGTCTTCGCCTCGGGGGTGGCGTCCCACGGGAACGCCGGGTAGTCGGTCTCGTCCATCACGTTCGAGAAGCGCAGCCCGATCATCTTCAGCTCCGGGTCCCAGCGCGTGAAGTGGCGGGCCATCTCCTCTTCCACCGCCTTGCCGAGCGAGTACGACGACTGCGGGCGGACGGCGAACTCCTCGTCGACCGGCAGGTAGGGCGGCAGGTGTTCGCCCATCGGGATGCCGAGCAGGGTCTCGCTCGACGCCCACACGACGTTCTTGATCTTGGCGGCACGGGCGGCGTGGAAGACGTTGATGGACGAGGTCACGTTGTTGGTGATCAGGGCCACGTCGGGCACCTGTCCCGGGGCCGGCACCGCCGCGAGGTGCACGACGGCGTCGACGTGGTCGTACCGGTCGTCGATGCCGAGCAGGGCGTTCAGGACCTGGCCGTGGTCGGTCAGGTCGATCCGCACGAACGGGACACGCTCGGGCTTGTCGGGCGAGGGGACACGGTCGAGCAGGACCACGTCGTACCCGTGCGCATCGAGGTCGCGCACCACCGCTCGTCCGAGCTTGCCGCTGCCACCGGTCACCACTACACGCGTCATCGCGTCACTCCACATCGTCGTCGGAACACACCCTGGCGGGCACCGACCATCCTGCCCCGCCTGCCCTGACACGACCAGGCCCTGTCCGTACCCCACTGCCGGGGCGGGGGCTGTCAGGCGGTGGGGGCGACCTGGGCGATCGCCAGACGGGCGACGAGCTCGACGTGCTCGGCCATGTCGCGGGTGGGGTCGAAGAGCCACTGGATCTGCATGCCGTCGGACACCGCGAGCAACACGCTCGTGAGCTCGTCGGGGTCGATGTCGGTCCGCAGCCGTCCGTCCTGCTGCATGGTGCGGAAGTCGGCAGACAGCACGCGGCGGCTGCGTTCGTAGCGCTCGCGGAAGTACTCGTGCGCCGGGTGCTCGGCGTCGGTGGCGGCCGCGGCGGACAGGTTGACGAACATCTGCACCAGCCCCGGGACCTCGGCGTTGTGCCGCACGATCGCCGCGAGCAGGGCCGCCGGGTCCGCGGCCTGCCAGTCGTGTGCCAGGTCGAGCTCGTCGCGGCGGCGGAGGATCTCCACCCAGAGTTCGTCCTTCGAGTCGAAGTAGTGCAGCAGGCCGGCCTGGGTCAGGCCCACGGCGTCGGCGATGTCCTTGATGCTCGTCCGCCGGAAGCCCTGCGACGCCACGAGGTCCAGCGCGACCGTGAGGATCTCCTCGCGCTTCGCGATGCCCTTTGCGTACGAACCCCGTCGTGCCATGGCCAGACTGTACCGCCCACGGGAGACCCAAAAAACCAACCAGCGGTCGGTTTTGGGTGGTACGGTGCAGGAGCTGCCAGCGCGGGCGGCGAACCCGGTGGATGGTGGGTGTGGGCGACGAGGCCCCGGCCGTCCAGGCGGCGCCCCGCGGCCCTGAACGAGAGGACCGACCACCGTGACCACCGTGAACGACGCGAGCACCGCCTCCAGTCCGTCGACGCCGCTGACCGAGCGCATCGATGCGCTCCTCGGCCAGTTGACCACCGACGAGAAGGTGCAGCTGCTCACCGGACGTGACTTCTGGACCACCTGGCCCGTCGAGAAGATCGGGCTGCGCCGGATCCTGATGTCGGACGGGCCGTCCGGCGTGCGCGGCGAGGTGTGGGACGAGCGTGACCCGTCCCTGAACCTGCCGTCGGCGACCGCGCTGAGCGCCTCGTGGGACCGCGCGATCGCGAAGCGCTACGGCGCCGCCGCTGCCGTCGAGGCCCGTCGCAAGGGCGTCGACGTCGTGCTCGGCCCGACCATCAACCTGCACCGGTCCCCGCTGGGTGGCCGGCACTTCGAGGCGTTCAGCGAGGACCCCGTGCTCACGGGTGACCTGGCCGCGTCGTACGTCGACGGTGTGCAGGAGAACGGTGTCGCCGCCACCCCGAAGCACTACATCGCGAACGACTACGAGACCGACCGCTTCACCGCGTCGACCGAGGTGTCCGACCGCGCGCTGCGTGAGCTGTACCTGCTGGCGTTCGAGAAGGCCGTGACCGAGGCGCACGCCTGGGCGGTCATGTCGTCGTACAACGCGATCAACGGCGTGACGGCGTCGGAGAACGACCTGCTCGAGACCCCGCTCAACTCGGAGTGGGGCTTCGACGGCATCGTCGTGTCCGACTGGACCGGAGTGCGTTCGGTGGACTCCGCGAAGGCGTCGCAGGACGTCGCGATGCCCGGACCGAACCCGTGGTGGAGCGAGGGGCCGCTGCTCGCCGCCGTGCAGTCCGGCGAGGTGTCGATGGCGGCGATCGACCGCAAGGTCCGCCGGATCCTGACCCTGGCCGCCCGCGTCGGCGCGCTCGAGGGCTTCGAACCCGTCGCCGCGTCGCCCGTGCACGTCGAGGACGGCATCGCGTTCGTCCGCGAGGCCGAGGCCGAGGGCACCGTCCTGGTCCGCAACACCGGTGTCCTGCCGCTCGACGCCCCCGCCGTGTCGCGCATCGCGGTGATCGGCCACAACGCCGACCAGGCCCGCACGCAGGGCGGTGGCTCGGCCACGGTCGTGCCGTCGCAGGTCGTGTCGCCGCTGGACGGCATCCGTTCGGCGTTCCCCGGCGCGAGCGTGGACTACGCGATCGGCGCCGTCGTGCAGGAGGGCATCGCGGAGTTCCCGCTGTCCACCATCACGAACCCCGGCACCGGTGAGCCCGGAGCGCGGGTCGCCTTCGTCAAGGACGGCGAGGAGCTGTTCGTCGAGGACCGCCGCGCGACGGCACTGTTCTGGTTCGGCGGTGACGCGCCGACGCGCGAAGCCGACCGGCTCGACATCACCACCACCTACACCGCCGAGTCGACGGGGACCGTGCGGTTCGGCATCGGCGCGGCCGGACGGTCACGCATGTGGATCGACGGCGAGCTGCTGCTCGACGAGGACGTGCCGTACGAGGGCGACCAGCTCGGCGCCGCGTTCCTGAACCCGCCGGCGCGGTCGGTGCCCGTGTCGGTGACCACCGGCCAGCAGGTCGCGATCCGGATCGAGTACGACGTCATCCAGGACGAGACGCTCGGCGGGGTGCTGGCGTACCAGTTCGGTACCGAGCCGTCCGACGACGACCCCGCCGTGCTGATCGACGCAGCGGTCGAGGCCGCTCGTGGTGCGGACGTCGCCGTCGTCGTGGTCGGGACGAACTCCAAGGTCGAGTCCGAGGGCTACGACCGCTCCTCGCTGGCGCTGCCCGGTCACCAGGACGACCTGGTGCGCGCGGTCGCCGCCGTGAACCCGAACACGGTCGTCGTCGTGAACGCCGGTTCGCCGGTCGAGATGCCGTGGCGGAACGACGTCGCCGCGGTGCTGCTGACCTGGTTCGGCGGGCAGGAGTACGGCAACGCCCTGGCCGACGTGCTGACGGGGCGGCAGGAGCCCGGTGGACGCCTGCCCACCACGTGGCCGGTCGCGATGGCCGATGTCCCCGTGCTCGACGTCACCCCGGTGGACGGCAAGGTCTCCTACGACGAGGGCGTCCACGTCGGGTACCGGGCCTGGCTGCGGGCCGGCACCGAGCCGGCCTACCCGTTCGGGCACGGCCTCGGCTACACCACGTGGTCGATCGACGGGGTCTCCGCGACGCCGACCGTGCGCGAGGGCGACGCCGTCATCGTCACGGCGACCGTCGCGAACACGGGCGACCGCGCCGGCAAGCACGTCGTGCAGGTCTACGCGTCCCGTGCGGAGTCGGCGGTCGACCGCCCGGTTCGCTGGCTGGTCGGGTTTGCCCCGGTCCGGCTCGGTGCGGGGGAGTCGACGGAGGTCTCGATCGAGGTCCCGGCACGCGCCTTCGCCCACTGGGACGGTTCGTGGCAGTACGAGTCGGGGACGTTCACGCTGCACGTCGGTGCCTCCGTCGTCGACGACGCCGGAACCGCGTCCCTCGAACTGGAGTGACGAAGTCGTCCGGTTTCCGCGCAGCTCCCGACTCTGTTCAGTAACATCGTCGTGCGCGAGTCGGCTGGTTACCGTCCGCGCACGCACCGACTACGGGGTCGCTGGGTGAGCGATTCGGCCTCCTGATCCGGCCGTTGTCGCCCTGGCTTCCCCGGTGCGTCCCAGAATGCGTCCCCGCGTCCGCGCGGGGGCGCATTCGTCGTTCCGGGTCGGAGCCGCATCGGTGCTCCGTGCCGGAACCTCGTTCCGCGGATCGTCCCGGACTCGGTGCGCACCGGTGAACCGGTTGCCGGACTTCGTGCCGGTCCGCAAAAACGAGTGACACTTGGTCAACTTCTTTGCTCCAGGGACGCAGATCGGTGTGACAAACCGGTCGGTAGGTGGAACGATGGGGGCACCATCTCGTGCGGATCAGGGACGAGATGGTCATCCGGCCGGGCTCTCGGGCTTCACCAACTCGATCAGAGCCCCGCCGGATGCCCTCGACTCTCGGTGGCGGCAGGGCCGCAGGCGATCAGGCTCCAGGCGTCTGCCCGCGTCGCTGGCCCTCAGGCCCGCAGCGCCGGAGCGACCTCCTCGGCCACGATGCGCAGGATCCGCTCGTGTGCCGCACGGTCGCCGTTCGCCGGCAGGGTGATGACGAGCTCATCGGTGGCGGTGACAGCCGGGTCGGCGAGCAGGGCGTCGACGATGGCCGCCGGTTCGCCGGACACGACCTTGCTGAAGCGGAACGGCGGCGTGCCCGACAGCGGTCGGCCCTCGTCGTCCATCCCGGACGCGTACCCGGTCAGGAACTCCTGGTGCACGGCGCGGTCGTGGTCGTCGAGGAGCGGCACCACGATCCGGCCCACGGCGACCTTGGACTCGCGGTGCGGGTGCAGCTCGGCGAACCGCTCGCGGTAGGCGGCGATCTGGTCGGCCTGCGCCTCGGCGAACGGCGCACCCGTGTCCTCGGTGTTCAGGGTCGAGCAGTGCAGCAGCAGCCCCTTCTCGGCCGTGCGCACCGCCGTGCCCATGCTGCCGCCACCCCACCACACGCGGTCGCGCAGGCCCGGGCTGAGCGGCTGCAGGGTCAGGTCGGACCCGGCGGGGATGCTCTCGTAGCCCTTGCCGGCACTGCCGAGGGGCTCGCCCTGCAGGACCTCGAGCAGCCGTGCTGCGCGGGCCTCGGCCTCGTCGCGGAAGCTGCGGTCGACGGTGCCGAACACCGGGTCGAGGATCGGCCCGTACCCGGCGATGCCCGTGCTGATGCCGAGCTGCACACGGCCGCCGCTGAGCAGGTCGACCGTGCTGGCATCCTCGGCCAGGCGCACCGGGTCCTCGTAGCGCATGCCGAGCACGGCGGTGCCGAACGCGATGGTGCTGGTGCGCTGCGCGGCGGCCGCGAAGAAGGTCATCGGGCTCGTCAGGTACGGCTCGAAGTGCCGTCCACGCACCCAACCTGTGCTGTAGCCGAGGGACTCGGCGGTCTCGAACAGGCGCAGGCCGTCCTCCAGGGCGCCGGCGGCGCCGTCGGTGCCGCCGTGGTTCGGGACGAAGGAGAGGAAGCCGAGTTCGCGCATGGCGCGAGTCTATGCGCACGTATTGAAATGCGCCTGAGTCGGCGACGGGGCGGACGGGAGGCCCGTGGCGGGCTGGCACCGCGCCTCTCCCCACCGGCACGGCCGGTCCGCCGCTGGCGCGTCGCCCCGGGACCGGCGGCGTGGGCCCAGTCCGTCATGGCCGCACCTGGGAGGATGGGCGCATGACCGACGTCACCGCCCCGCCCCCGCTCGTCGCCGCGATCCCGGCGGCGGTGGACGGCGTCGTCGACCCCGACGAGGTCTACGAGGCCTTCGCGGCCTGGGCCGCCGAGGGCGGCCGGCCCCTGTACCCGGCGCAGGACGAAGCGGTCATCGAGCTCGTCTCCGGCGCGAACGTCGTGCTGAGCACGCCGACCGGCACCGGGAAGTCGCTCGTCGCGGCCGGCGCGCACTTCGCCGCGCTCGCCGAGGGCAAGCGGAGCTACTACACGGCACCCATCAAGGCGCTGGTGTCCGAGAAGTTCTTCCAGCTCGTCGAGCTGTTCGGTGCGCAGAACGTCGGCATGGTCACCGGCGACTCGAGCGTCAACGCCGACGCACCCATCGTCTGCTGCACCGCCGAGATCCTGGCGAACCTGGCGCTGCGGCAGGGACCGGACGCCGACGTCGACGTCGTCGTGATGGACGAGTTCCACTTCTACGGCGACCCCGACCGCGGCTGGGCGTGGCAGGTACCGCTGCTCGTGCTCGAGCGTGCGCAGTTCCTGCTCATGTCGGCGACCCTCGGCGACGTCACCACCATCGCCGACGACCTGTCCCGCCGGACCGGCCGGCCCACCGCCCGCGTGACCGGTGTCTCGCGACCCGTGCCGCTCGAGTACCAGTACGTGATGACGCCCGTGCAGGAGACGGTGGAGCGGCTGCTCGAGGAGGGCAAGGCGCCGATCTACATCGTGCACTTCGCCCAGGCTGCCGCACTCGAGCGAGCGCAGTCGCTGATGTCGGCGAAGGTCGCCTCGCGCGAACGCCGCGACCAGATCGCCGACGCCATCGCCGGCTTCCGCTTCAGCGCCGGGTTCGGACAGACCCTGTCGCGCCTGATCCGGGCGGGCATCGGCGTGCACCACGCCGGCATGCTGCCGAAGTACCGACGACTCGTCGAGCAGCTCGCCCAGCGTGGCCTGCTGCCCGTCATCTGCGGCACCGACACCCTGGGCGTCGGGATCAACGTGCCGATCCGCTCCGTGCTGTTCACCGGACTGACGAAGTTCGACGGCACCAAGATGCGCCAGCTGTCCGCACGCGAGTTCCACCAGATCGCCGGCCGCGCCGGACGCGCCGGGTACGACACCGAGGGTGACGTCGTCGCCGAGGCCCCCGAGCACGACATCGAGAACGCCCGCGCCGTCGCCAAGGCCGGCGACGACCCGAAGAAGAAGAACAAGATCAAGCGGAAGAAGGCGCCCGAGGGCTTCGTGTCATGGGGGCAGGCGTCCTTCGAACGGCTGATCGCGGCCGAGCCCGAGCCGATGGCATCGCGCATGCGGATCACGCACGCGATGGTGCTGTCCGTCGTCGCCCGTGGCGGGGACGCCTTCGCCGACGTCCGGTCGCTGGTCTACGACAACCACGAACCGCGCTCCCGGCAGCTCGCCATGGCCCGGCGGGCACTCGTCATCGCCCGGACCCTCATCAACGCACGGGTGATCGAGAAGGTCGACGGCGCCTACCGCCTGACCGTCGACATCGCACCGAACTTCGCGCTCAACCAGCCGCTGTCGCCGTTCGCGCTCGCCGCGTTCGAGTTGCTCGACCCTTCTTCTCCCACTTATGCACTGGACATGGTCTCGGTCGTCGAGGCCACGCTCGACGACCCGCGGGCGATCCTGTCGCAGCAGCAGTTCAAGGAGCGCGGCGAGGCCGTCGCCCGCATGAAGCAGGAGGGGATCGAGTACGAGGAGCGGATGGAGCTGCTCGAGGAGGTCACCTGGCCGAAGCCGCTCGACGAGCTGCTGACCGCCGCCTACGAGGCCTACGCCGCCGAACAGCCCTGGGTGCTCGACTTCCAGCTGTCCCCGAAGGCCGTCGTCCGCGACATGTACGAACGCGCGATGACCTTCGGCGACTTCGTGCGCTTCTACCAGCTCACCCGCTCCGAGGGGCTCGTGCTCCGCTACCTGTCCGACGCGTACCGGACCATGCGGCAGACCATCGCCGAGGAACAGCGGACCCAGGAGCTCGACGACCTGATCGAGTGGCTCGGCGAGGTCGTGCGGCAGACCGACTCCTCACTCGTCGACGAGTGGGAGGCGCTGCTCAACGGCGACGTCCTGCTGGCCTCCGAGGAACACGAGGAGATCGCGCCGCCGCAGCCCGCACGGCTCACCGGCAATCCCAGGGCGTTCCGGGTGCTCGTGCGCAACGCCCTGTTCCAGCGGGTGCTGCTCGCCGCGGCCGACGACATCGACGGGCTCGGGGAACTCGACGCGACCGTCGGCTTCGACCGGTCGGCGTGGGACACCGTGCTCGAGGAGTACTACGAGGAGCACGACAGCATCGGCACCGATGCCGACGCGCGCTCGATGCAGTACCTGGTGCTCGACGAGAGCGGTGCCACGGCATCACCGCGGGTCTGGAAGGCACGGCAGATCTTCTCCGACCCCGAGGGCGACAAGGACTTCGGGTTCTCGGCGACGATCGACCTGGACGCCTCGGACGAGGTCGGCGAGGCCGTCGTGCGGGTCACCGAGATCGGTCGGTTCGACGGGTGGGCCGAAGTCGACGTCGACTGATCCGCGCGGGGGTTGTCGGACGTGTACCGTCTGCCGCACCACCCCGACCCGAGAGGACTGCGTCATGCGCATCGGATCCAGCATCGCCCTGATCGTCATCGGCGCGATCGTCGCCTTCGCGCTGAACATCCAGCTCGCCGGCGTCGACCTGCGCCTGATCGGCTACATCCTGATGGCAGCCGGTGTCGTGCTGCTCATCATCAGCCTCGCCGTGGCGTTCGGCGGTCGCCGCACCACGACCACCACGCGCTCGGGCGTCGACCCGGCGTCGGGGGAGCAGATCACGCAGCAGGATCGGCGCGACGGGACCTACTGACCCGCGGGGACAGGACTTACTGACCGCCCAGCTCGGTCTTCCCGTCAGCCGGGTGGAATTCGTCTGCCCCCAGAGCCGATGTGCGAGCGATGATCCGCTCGACGGCATGCGACTGAGCCCGTTCCACCTCTCCGTCGAAGGGGGCGGTGCTGTCGGGCATCAGATCTGCTTCCGGTTCGAGTGGAGGTTCGTCTGGCGGTTTCGATTCCGCCGAAGTCGCTGCTTGCCGCTCCGCCGTCAGAAGAGGGTCGCGGGCGGGGTGGCGTCGGGCAGCGCGGACGGCTCGGGGACCTCGACGTTGGGCCAGCCAGGACCGTGCGGCACGTCGGTGCCGTTCTGGAACGCGGTGGCAGCACCACGGGCACGGACGTCGGCAGCTTCGTTCATCTCGTGACCGACGTGGCCGCGGACCCACTCGAACGTGACCTTGCGACCCTGCAGTTCCGCGTCGAGTTCCTTGATGATCTCGACGTTGAGGACCGGCTTGCCGTCGGCCTTCCGCCAGCCCTTGCGCTTCCAGCCGGCGAGCCACTCGGTGCAGGCCTTGATGGCGTACTGGCTGTCGCACAGGATGTGCAGCGGCTCGCCGGTGTCCTTCGTGGCACGGAGCAGCTGCAGCACGGCGGTGAGCTCGCCGATGTTGTTCGTCGCGCGGGGCCAGCCTCCGGCCGCCCACCGGTCGTCGTCGACGTACCAGGCCCATCCGGCGGGGCCGGGGTTGCCGAGGGCTGAGCCGTCTGCGGCGGCGACGATCGTCACGATGGGACCTCCTGGTGGTGCCGAGTGCTCGCGAGTGCTGGTCAACCGTAACCGACCGTACGGACGGGCTCCGTCCGGCGGGGCGGCGACCGGATCAGCGCGCTGCGGGATCCAGGTTGAGATCGGTGTCCGTGATGAGTTGGTCGTCCGCTCCCGTCTGCAGCGACGGGTTCAGCCAGCGGAGTTGCGCGACGGTGATGCCCAAGCGCTCAGCGACCGTCACCTGCGCGTCGTCGCTCGACACCTGGTACGACACCGGCACGCCGTCACGTTCGTGCACCCAACCGTTCGCCCCGGGCCGCGATGCGCCCACGTCGACCTGCAGGTCCGGGTACGGGTCGGGGATCGTCCAGTGCAACGGAGCGATTGCGAGCACGGAGCCGATGCCGGTGCGTCCGGAATCGTCCCCGTCATCAGACGGCGCCGGCACGAGCGCGACGCTGTGCAGAAAGTCCGGAGTGGGGCCGGCGTCTGACAGCCCGACCGAGTCCGGAGCGCCGGTCTCCGGGTCCCAGATGACGACTCCGGCACGGTACCCGCTGGCGTCGCCGGCACCGTCAGCGTCACCTCCGCGGAACTCCAAGCTCATCCACTGCGGGTTCGTCGTGCGGTAGCCGGACAACTCGGCGTCGAAGGTACCGCTCTCGTTCGCGACGACCCGCACGTGGATCCGGGTGTCACCGCTCGCCGAGACGACATCGGTCTCGGCGGCGACCGTGCCGGCCGCCAGGACCTGCGGCGTGCTGACCTGTTCTGCGGCGGGAGTCGGGTCGGTTCCCGGGCTCCGGCTCGTCCCGTCGAGTGATGCCTGTCGCGTCGGCGTCGGGATCGCGTCGTCGCCGCCGAACGCCGTGCACCCGGCGAGCAGCAGCCCCACCAGTAGCGAGCCGATCACCGCGGTCGTCGCGGTCCGTGTTCGTCGCATCGTTCCCCCTCGTCGGCAGCGTAGCGGGGGCCAGGGGCGTCATCGAGTGCGGGGAGCGGACCGAGCCAGACTCGTTACACGGGGCCGAGGACTAGCGTCCGCTGCAGGAGGAAACACCATGAGCGACAGCATCCCGAAGGCCCCCGGCCCCGAGCCGTCCGACGACCGAGCACGCAACGATGCGCTCCGCGACGCGGCGCACAGCGACGACGTCGACGGGGTCAGCGGCCGCGAGCAGCGGGCGGCGGACACGTCGTACAGCCCGTCGAGTGAGCGCGAGATGGACGCGTCCCAGACGAAGCAGCGTGACGACGACGACCTGCGTGAGGACGGCATCGACCCGTCCAAGGTCATCGCGGCCCCCGGGACCGGCGGCGCGGACGACGCCGGCGACGTGGAGCCCGAACCGGGCGACCTGCACCTGCCGTGGCAGTCAGAGGAGGACCGCCGGGGCTGATCCGGGCTACCGGGTCGCGAGCTCGAGTGCGCGCACGAGTTCCTCGCCGTCGCGGACGTCCCAGAACGCCACGAGCTGCGGACCGAAGAATCCATCGAGTCCGGTGTTCGCGTAGATCTGCGTCTGCAGACCGCGGGTCACGCCAGCGAACGGACCGAACTGCTCCTGCCACTCGACCGTGCAGTGCCGTCGGTCGGCCGACCAGCGCGTCGTGCGGTCCGATCGGCCCACCGGGACGTCGCGGGTCCCACGCGCCGTGATGACCAGGGCGCGGCGGTCGGTCACGGCGTAGACCGTCGTCCGCTTCCGGTGGAGCTTCACGAGGAACCGGCCGAACAGCAAGTGGAGGCCGAGGACGAGGAAGAGCGGGAAGATGACGAGCTCTGGCCCGATCTGACCGTCTCGGAGGACGCTGACGGTGCCGAAGCCGACGAATCCGCACCAGAGCAGCGAGAACGGAATGAGGAAGCCGTCGCGGCCCGAGAAGAGCTTGGCCGGGTCACTGGTGCCCGCCCAGTACAGGTGCTCATCGGGACGCAGATGTTCACGGGCGGCCTGTTGAGGATCGATCACCCCTCGACAGTACGACCTTGCCCTCGCCGTGGCTGACCGGTGCGTACCCCGCCCGCTACGACACCGTGTCCGGGTGGGAGCCCGTCCGCTGGCCGGACTCGAGTGTCGCGATCGCCGCGAGCTCGTCGTCGGTCAGCTCGAACCCGTCCACGTCGAGGTTCGACCGGATCCGCGAGGGCGTGACCGACTTCGGCAGCACCACCACGCCCTGCTGGACGTTCCACCGCACGAGCACCTGCGCCACGCTCACGCCGTGCGCGTCCGCGATGCCGGTCAGCACTGGCTCGTCGATCAGGCGCCCGCGGCCGAGCGGGGACCACGCCCCGGTGACGATGTCGTGCTGCTCGTGGAACGCGATGAGCTCGCGCTGCGGCAGCCAGGGGTGCCGTTCGACCTGGTTCAGCGCCGGTACCTCGCCGGTCTCGTCGATGAGTCGCTGCAGGTGCGGCACCTGGAAGTTCGAGACGCCGATGCTCCGAGCCCGCGCCGACTCGCGCAGTTCCACCAGCGCCCGCCAGGTCTCGACGTAGCGGTCGTTCGCGGCGGCCGGCCAGTGGATCAGGTAGAGGTCGACGGCGTCGAGCCCCAGTCGCTCGAGGCTTCCGTCGAACGCCCGCAGGGTCTGCTCGCGCCCCTGGTGGTCGTTCCACACCTTGGTCGTCACGAAGACATCGTCACGGTCCAGCCCGGAGGCCCGGATCGCCTTGCCGACGCCGGTCTCGTTGCCGTACATCTCGGCGGTGTCGACGTGCCGGTAGCCGGCGTCCAGCGCAAGGCCGACCGCCGTCTCGGCCTGTGCGTCGTCGACCTTGTAGACGCCGAAGCCGATCGCGGGGATCGAGCGGCCGTCGCGCAGGGGAACTGAGGTGACCATGCACCCATCCTGCCGGTGCCTGGCGGGCGCGCGCCGGGCCTCCAGGCAATCTGTGGAGAACGCGACCCGTACGCCGGGCGCACGTTCCTTCCCATACCGGCGGCGATGGCGAGTGGAAACGGGCGTACCTGCTCAGAACTTCCGACCGGGTACGCCCGATTCGACCAGGTACGCCCGAAAGCGTCCGCTCAGGTCGGCAGGTGCACCGGCTCGGTGTCGGGGAGCGGGCTGGCGTCGCGGCCGCGCAGGTCGGGCAGCCAGCTCCGCATCGCCAGGGGGAGCAGCACGCCCAGGCCGGCCATCACGGCGCCGACGGTGAAGCCGCCGACGGGGCCGCTGCCGTCGATCAGGAAGCCGGCGATCGCCGAACCGCCGGCCGCGCCGATCAGCTGGCCGGTGCCCATCCAGCCGTAGGCCTCGGCCGTGTCGGAGAACTTGACGGTGGCGGAGACCGAACCGAACATCACCGCGAGGGCCGGCGCGATGCCCACACCCGCGATGACCAGGGCGAGGCAGAGCCACCAGAAGCCCGTGCCGCCGAGGGCCAGGGTGAGGCCGACGAACACGACGGCCATGCGCGTCCACAGGGTGTTGCGGGAGATCGGGCGGTGGCCGAACGCCAGGCCGCCGGCGAGCGAACCGACCGCGAACACCGCGAGGACGATGCCGGCGTTCGGGCTGCCCTCACCGAAGACGCTGGTGACGCTCGCCTCGACCGCCGCGCACGCCCCGATGAGCAGCAGACCGGTCAGGGTGGCAACGACGACGGCGGGGCGCTTCAGCACGACACCGAAGGCGCGCTTCGAACGGGGGATGCGGACGCGGCCGAGCTCGGGGGAGGCGATGAACCACGCGCCGCCGACGACCAGGAAGACCATCGCGACGACGATCGCCTCGACCGTGCCGACCTGGGTGGCGACGAAGGTGGTGATGACGGGGCCGGCGACCCAGATGAGCTCCTGCGCGCTGGCGTCGAGGGAGAAGAGGGGTGTGAGCTGCGCCGACGTCACCATCTTCGGGTAGATGGTGCGCACCGCCGGCTGCACGGGTGGAACCGCCAGACCGCCGAGGAACCCGACCACCACGTAGCCCCAGAGCGGCATGACCACGAACGCGATCACCACCATGCTGACCAGCGCGACGATGCTCGTCAGGATGAGGACGGGGCGCATGCCCCAGCTGCCCATCCAGCGGCTCGTCAGCGGCCCGGCCAGCGCCTGCCCGACACTCGTCGTCGCGAGCACCAGACCGGCGGCGCCGTAGGAGTGGAACACGTGCTCGACGTGCAGCAGGTAGGCCAGCGACAGCATGCCGAACGGGAACCGTGCGGTGAGCTGTGCGGCGATGACACGACCCACGCCAGGGGTCTTCAGGAGGGGCCCGTACGTACTCACGAGACGAGTGTACGGACCGGCCGGATCGGGGTGTCCCCCGTCCTGGGGAGGGGGCCTTCGCGACACGCCGATGGGCTGATTCCACATCTGTGGATCGGGACTGTCCCCCGGTGTGGAGAAGTGTCGGTGGCCGGCCGCAGACTGGCGGAAACTCGGGCCTCCCGGGAATCCACAGACTGTGGAGGGCGTTGTGGAGAACTACACGGCTGTAACACTCCCTCTTGTGGTCGGTGCTGCGGCTAGCCACTAGATGTAGTGTGGAGACATCGCAGCGGCCCCTCCCGGACACGACTGCGGACAGACATCAGCACCACCTCCACAGCACAGCAGAAACCAGTAGGAACCAGGGGAGAACATGGCCGTCACCGTCTACACCAAGCCGTCCTGCGTCCAGTGCACCGCGACGTACCGGGCCCTCGACAACAAGGGCATCGAGTACGAAGTGCACGACGTGTCCACGGACGAAGCAGCGCTCGAGCACGTCAAGAGCCTGGGCTACATGCAGGCCCCCGTCGTCGTCACGGACGACGACCACTGGTCGGGCTTCCGCCCCGACAAGATCGCGACCCTCAGCGCCGAACTGGCGTAGTCGTCCTGCGGGCCCCGAAGGGGCCCGCGGGCAGGGCATCTCGGGAGGCGCGACTCGCCGCTCCTGGCCCGCCCGGTCCGCCTGTCCGCACCTTTCCACGAGGAGCGCACCATGAGCCGATTGGTCTACTTCTCGAGCGTGTCCGGGTACACCGCACGCTTCGTCGAGAAGCTCGGCCGCGATGCGGACCGGATCCCGATCTACCCGAGCGAACCGTTCCTGCACGTGGACGAGCCCTACGTCCTGGTGCTGCCCACCTACGGTGGCGGCAACGGCGACGGGGCAGTGCCCAAGCAGGTCATCAAGTTCCTCAACGACGCCCACAACCGCTCGCTCATCCGCGGCGTGGTGGTGGGTGGCAACACGAACTTCGGCGAGGCGTACGGCCTCGCAGGGGACGTCATCGCACAGAAGTGCAACGTCCCCCTTCTCTACAGATTCGAACTCTTCGGGACCCCTGACGACGTGTCGGCGGTCAACTCAGGATTGGATGCATTTTGGACGCAGCAGTTGCAGACGTCGATCTGACGTCGCCGCAGACGGGGATGGACTACCACTCCCTCAACGCGATGCTCAACCTCTACGACGCGGACGGGAACATCCAGTTCGACAAGGATCGTGAGGCCGCCAAGCAGTTCTTCCTGCAGCACGTCAACCAGAACACCGTCTTCTTCCACAACCTGAAGGAGCGGCTCGACTACCTGGTCGAGAACGAGTACTACGAACAAGCCACGATCGACATGTACTCGCTGGACTTCATCCAGCGACTCAACGACCTGGCGTACTCGAAGAAGTTCCGGTTCCAGACGTTCCTCGGCGCGTTCAAGTACTACACGAGCTACACGCTCAAGACGTTCGACGGCAAGCGGTACCTGGAGCGCTTCGAGGACCGCGTCGTCATGACCGCCCTCGGCCTGGCCCAGGGCAACGAGCAGCTCGCCATCGACCTGGTCGAAGAGATCGTCGCCGGCCGCTTCCAGCCCGCGACCCCCACGTTCCTCAACACGGCGAAGGCACAGCGCGGCGAGCTCGTCTCCTGCTTCCTGCTCCGCATCGAGGACAACATGGAGTCGATCTCGCGCGGCATCAACTCCTCGCTGCAGCTCTCGAAGCGCGGCGGCGGCGTGGCCCTGCTCCTCTCCAACATCCGCGAGGCCGGCGCCCCGATCAAGCAGATCGAGAACCAGTCCTCGGGCATCATCCCCGTGATGAAGCTGCTGGAAGACTCCTTCTCCTACGCGAACCAGCTCGGTGCGCGTCAGGGTGCCGGCGCGGTCTACCTCAGCGCCCACCACCCGGACATCATGAAGTTCCTCGACACCAAGCGCGAGAACGCCGACGAGAAGATCCGCATCAAGACGCTGTCCCTGGGCGTCGTCGTGCCCGACATCACGTTCGAGCTCGCGAAGAACAACGAGGACATGTACCTGTTCTCGCCGTACGACGTCGA
Source organism: Curtobacterium sp. MCBA15_007 (assembly GCF_001864905.1). NCBI lineage: Bacteria > Bacillati > Actinomycetota > Actinomycetes > Micrococcales > Microbacteriaceae > Curtobacterium > Curtobacterium sp. MCBA15_007. The sequence continues at coordinate 99,127 of NZ_MJGM01000014.1, read as the reverse complement.
GAAGGTCTACGGCGTCCCCTTCGGCGACGTCCCGATCTCCGAGAACTACCGCGCGATGGTCGACGACTCGCGCATCAAGAAGACGAAGATCAAGGCGCGTGACTTCTTCACGACCATCGCCGAGATCCAGTTCGAGTCGGGCTACCCGTACATCGTGTTCGAGGACACGGTGAACAAGGCCAACCCGATCAAGGGTCGGATCAACATGTCCAACCTGTGCTCGGAGATCCTGCAGGTCAACACCCCGACGACCTTCAACGAGGACCTGTCCTACAAGGAGATCGGCAAGGACATCTCCTGCAACCTCGGCTCGCTGAACATCGCGCTGACGATGGACTCGCCCGACTTCGGCAAGACCATCGAGACCGCCATCCGCGGCCTGACCTCGGTCTCGCAGATGTCGCACATCACCTCGGTGCGTTCCGTCGAGGACGGCAACGACAAGTCGCACGCCATCGGCCTCGGCCAGATGAACCTGCACGGTTACCTTGCTCGTGAGCGCGTCTACTACGGCTCCGAAGAGGGCATCGACTTCACGAACATCTACTTCTACACGGTGCTGTTCCACGCCCTTCGTGCGTCGAACAAGATCGCGATCGAGACCGGCGAGACCTTCGACGGCTTCCGCGACTCGAAGTACGCATCGGGTGAGTTCTTCGACAAGTACACCGACCAGACGTGGACCCCCGCGACGGCTCGCGTCGCCTCGCTGTTCGACAACGCGAACATCACGATCCCGACGCAGGACGACTGGAAGGCGCTGAAGGCGTCCATCCAGGAGCACGGCATCTACAACCAGAACCTGCAGGCCGTCCCGCCGACCGGTTCGATCTCGTACATCAACCACTCGACGTCGTCGATCCACCCGATCGCGTCGAAGATCGAGATCCGCAAGGAAGGCAAGCTCGGCCGCGTCTACTACCCGGCGCCGTTCATGACGAACGACAACCTGGACTACTACCAGGACGCGTACGAGATCGGTGCCGAGAAGATCATCGACACGTACGCCGCGGCGACGCAGCACGTGGACCAGGGCCTGTCCCTGACGCTGTTCTTCAAGGACACCGCCACCACGCGTGACATCAACAAGGCGCAGATCTACGCATGGCGCAAGGGCATCAAGACGATCTACTACATCCGTCTCCGCCAGCTCGCGCTGGAGGGCACGGAGGTCGAGGGCTGCGTCAGCTGCATGCTGTAGAGCTGCCGCTCTGCTCCCTGGAGGCGCGGTGCCAACCCGCACCGCGCCTCCAGTCCGTCACTTAGTCACCATCTCTGTAAGGAACACACGTTGGTCGAGAAGCTGAAGCTCATTGATCGGGTCCAGGCCATCAACTGGAACCGCATTCAGGACGACAAGGACGTCGAGGTCTGGAACCGTCTCGTCAACAACTTCTGGCTGCCCGAGAAGGTGCCGCTGTCGAACGACGTGCAGTCGTGGAACACGCTGACGCCGGCCGAGCAGACCCTGACCATGCGCGTGTTCACCGGTCTGACCCTGCTCGACACCATCCAGGGCACCGTCGGCGCCGTGTCGCTCATCCCCGACGCGATCACCCCGCACGAGGAAGCCGTCTACACGAACATCGCGTTCATGGAGTCGGTGCACGCCAAGTCCTACTCGTCGATCTTCTCGACCCTCGCGTCGACGCGTGAGATCGACGAAGCCTTCCGCTGGTCCGAGGAGAACCCGAACCTGCAGAAGAAGGCGTCCATCGTGATGGACTACTACCAGGGCGACAACCCGCTGAAGCGCAAGGTCGCCTCGACGCTGCTCGAGTCGTTCCTGTTCTACTCGGGCTTCTACCTGCCGATGCACTGGTCGTCGCGCGCGAAGCTCACGAACACCGCCGACCTGATCCGCCTGATCATCCGTGACGAAGCCGTCCACGGGTACTACATCGGGTACAAGTACCAGAAGGGCCTCGAGACCCTCACGCAGGCCGAGCGCGACGAGCTCAAGGACTACACGTTCTCGCTGCTGTTCGAGATGTACGAGAACGAGGTGCAGTACACGCAGGACCTCTACGACGAGGTCGGTCTGACCGAGGACGTCAAGAAGTTCCTGCACTACAACGCCAACAAGGCGCTGATGAACCTGGGCTACGAGCCGATGTTCCCGAAGAACATCACGGACGTGAACCCGGCCATCCTCTCCGCCCTGTCGCCGAACGCGGACGAGAACCACGACTTCTTCTCGGGGTCCGGCTCGTCGTACGTCATCGGCAAGGCCGTGAACACCGAGGACGAGGACTGGGACTTCTGATCCTGGACTGACTCGACGGGGACGCCCCGCTGGCTTCGGCCGGCGGGGCGTCCTTCGTTCACCGGCCCCGCCGCCCGAGAGGCTTGCTGGCACCCCCGTCGAGGTTCAGCTCGGAAGGGGCGTCTGCGACCGACCGGTTCCACCTCGACTCGAGCAGGCGAGCGTCATCCCTTGACGGCCGAACCGGCGACACTCTGGATGAAGAACCGCTGGAACGCGAGGAAGACGATCAGGACCGGCAGCACCAGCAGGGTCCCGAAGGCGAACGTCTGTCCCCAGTCGACCGGCGTCTGGCCGGAGAACACGCTCATCTCGAGCGGGAGCGGGCGGGCGGTCGGATCGGACGTCACGATCGACGGCCAGAGGTACGACCCCCACGAGCTGAGGAACGTGAGGATGGCCACGGTCGCGAAGACCGGTCTGGCGTTCGGGACGACGACCCGGGCGAACGTGCCGAATGCCCCGAGACCGTCCAGGCGCGCGGCCTCCTCGATGCTCTTCGGCAGGTTGAGGAAGAACGTGTAGAACAAGAAGATCGAGAACGCGTTCGCCACGAACGGGATCATCTGCACGAACAGGGTGTCGCGCTGGCCGTTCAGCAGGAACAGCAGCGGGACCGCAACGGACTCGAACGGCACGATGATCAGCAGGACGACGATGACGAACACCGCGTTCTTGCCGCGCCACTGCAGGCGCGCGAAGGAGTAGCCCGCCATCGAGTTCACGACGAGCCCGCCGAGCACGATGACCAGCGAGATGGCGACGGAGTTGCCCATGAACCGCCAGAAGTACCCCGTCGCGTCCGAGTCGAGGGCCTTGAAGACCCCGAGGTAGTTCTGGAGCGACAGGTGGATGGGGAGGAAGCCGGTGAAGCCGTCGAGGACCTCGGAGCTCGGCTTGAAGCTGCCGATCAGCAGGTAGTAGATCGGCGAGAACATGACCGCCGACATCACGATGAGGATGGCGTAGGAGCCGGCCTTCGAGAGTCGCTTGCGGGTGGGTCGGATGGTGCTCAACTTTCGCTCCTCTGGCGCAGGACGGCTCGCTGGACGAGGGTGATGACGACGATGATCAGGAAGAGGACCACCGAGATGGCGGCAGCCTGGCCGACGCTGTTCTCGGCGAGGATCGCGTTCGTCGCCTGGTACAGGACCGTGCGGAGGGCGTTCTCGTTCCCGCCGGCGGTGGTGATCAGGATGTACACCTGGTCGTAGACCCGGAAGGCGAAGATCGTCGTGAGCAGCACGACGAAGATCAGGGTGTTCCGGACGCCGGGCACGGTGATGTAGCGGAACTGCTGGAAGACGTTCGCTCGGTCGAGTCGTGCGGCCTCGTAGCGCTCCTCGGGGATCTCCTGCAACGCCGCGAGGATGATCACCATCTGGAAGCCGACGCCCTGCCAGACCGACAGGACGATGACGGAGAGCATCGCCGTGTTGCCGGAGCCGAGCCAGTTGTGCGCGCCGACGGTCCCGCCGGTCACGGTCTCGACCGCGCTGTTCAGCAGGCCGTCCCCGCTGCGGTCGAGGATGACGCGCCAGATGACGGCGACGAGCGCCATGGGGAAGACGACGGGCATGAAGAAGAACGTGCGGAAGAACCTGATGCCCTTGAGCTGCTGGTTGAGCAGGACGGCGAACACGAGCGCCAGCCCGGTCTGCACCGGGATGACGACCGCGGCGAAGAAGAGGTTGTTGCCGAGAGCGCGGAAGAACTGCGGCGCCTCGACGGGGTCGGTGAAGAGGCGCACGTACTGCGTGAACCCGAGGAACGTCGGCGGACGCGGCGACCCGATCTGGACGTTGAAGAACGACAGCCCGATCGCGGCGACGAAGGGTACTGCGATGAACAGGACGATGCCGCTCATCGCGGGGAGGGCCATCAGCGGACCGGCGAAGGTGCCGCTCCGCTGCTTGCGCAGTTGTCGGGGAGCGCGGTGCTCCCGCGCCCTGGATGGCGTCGGCGGGGCATCCGACTGGGGACTGGTCGTGCTGGTCACTGGTGCTCCTGGTCGTCCTGTTCGGGGGCGGTGCCGGTGGAGACGTCGGGCAGGCCGACGTCTCCACCGCCGATCACTTGTAGTCGTTGCTGTCGGAGAAGGCCTGGTCGATGGACTGGGCCGCGGTGGTCAGCTGCTCCTTCGCGTCGGCGCCGCCCCAGACCGCGGAGAGCGCACTGGCGAACTTCGAGGTGATGACCGGGTAGCCCGGGGTCACCGGTCGGTAGACCGCGATACAGGAGTCCGTGATCGCCGTGGCGGGGCAGGACTGCTCGAGCTGTTGCCCCCAGAGGGCGAGGGCACCACCGGGCTGGTAGTCGGCCTGCTTGTCGAACACGGACTTCGTCGCTGCCGGAGCACCGTTCGCGTCCGTGATCGCCTTGACGCTGGTGTCGTTGAGCAGGTAGTCCATGAAGGCACCTGCGGCCTTGCCGTTCTTGGTGGCCGAGCTCATGCCCCAGGTCCAGGACCCGGCGCCGACCTTCTCACCCTTGCCGAAGTTCGGCAGCGGCAGGGCCACGAGGTTGCTGCCGACCGCCTTCGAGTAGGCCGGGTAGTTCCAGTGTCCGCTGAGGCTCAGCGCGACGCGGCCGTTCTGGAAGGCGTTGCCGTCCGTGTTCGCGTCGACGTAGGGCTTCCAGGACGCGATGTCCTCGAGGGCCTTGACCGAGGCGGCGGAGTTCATCACACCGGTGGCCTTGTCACCCTGGACGAGGTTGCCCCCGGCAGACTGGACCATCGGCGAGAAGCCGTACGTGCCCCACTCGGCGTTCAGCGACGCTTCGGTGAGGTCGAGCGCTTTCCCTGAGGAGTTCGCCGCGGCGAGCTTCTTCAGCGCCGCCGAGAACTGTTCCGGCGTCCACGCAGTGGACGGCGAAGTCGGGAGCTGAACACCGGCGGCCTTGAGGAGCTTCTTGTTGCCGTAGAGGCCCATCGCCGAGCTGTACTGCGCGAGGCCGTAGAGCTTGCCGTTGTCGGTACCCTCGGCGATCGAGCCGCTCGTGGCGTTGCTGACGGTGGACTTCGACACGTAGTCGCTGAGCGGAGTGAGCTTGCCGTTGTAGACGTAGCTCGCGAGCGTCGGGCCGTCGATCTCGAGCACATCCGGCAACTTGTTCGTCGGGGTGTTCGTCACGGTGCTGGTGTAGGTGTCGCCGGAGATGAGCTTCAGGGTCGCCTTCACCTTCTTCTGCGACGCGTTGAAGCCCTTGACGGCGTTCTGGATGGCCGCGACCTCGGAGTCCTGGCCTTGGTGGCCCCAGACGACGATGCTGCCGGTCCCGCTGCCAGCAGCACTGCTGGAAGCGGAGCCGGAGGAGCAGCCGGTGAGGGCAGCAGCGGCGACCGCGGCGAGGGCGATGACCGTTCCTGTCCGGCGGACGAGGGACGTGGTGTGCATGGTTCTCCTTGAGTGGGATCGGGTGTCGGTCGGTGGGACGGCGCTCAGGGAGCGGCCGTACCGCTGCCGGCGGGGCAGGGTTGGGTCTGGGTCTGGGTCTGGGCCGTGGGCGTCGCTGGACGGAGGGCCAGCCGACCGTCGACGACGTGCACGTCGACCGGGTCGTGCAGGAAGCCGGGCAGGGGTTCTCCGGCGCGGCCGTTCGCGAAGGTCATCAGGACGGGTGAGCCGTCGCGACGACGGACGATCCGGCCCGAGTAGCACGTCACGTCGGTCAGCGGCTCGGCATCCGTCACGTCGAACGGACCGAAGGGCCCGTCGATCGGGACCGACCAGGTGCCCGGTGTCTCGTCGGCGCGTGGATTGGCCGTGCTGAGGGCGTCAGCGGGGCAGGAGAACACCAGGAACCAGGCGCCGTCGACCTGCACGACCTGCGGTACCTCGAGGTGGACGAAGCCCGATCCGGGTGAGGTCAGCGGTGGCTGTACCTCCCAGCGCTCGAGGTCGGTGGACGTCGCGTGTCCGATGACTCCGCGGTCGTCGAGCGCTCCCTCGGTGGAGCGGGCGGTGACGAGCATGTGCCAGAGGCCGCCAGAGGGGTCCTCGTGGACCCACGGGTCGCGCCAGGCCTCTTCCGGGAAGAGTGCGCCGTCGACGTCGGGGTCGTTGCCGAGGGTCTCGTACCAGCGGGGGTCGGAGCGCGTCACAGGGCCGGGCAGCTTCTGCCAGGTGACGAGGTCGTCGGACACGGCGACCCCGACCGTCTCGATGTTGGTGTGGACGGGCTCGTCCTCGAGGAACCGTGTGCCGGTGTAGAACATCCGCCAGCGGTCGTCCTGGCCGCGCACGACGCTCCCGGTCCAGGTCGTCGTCCCGTCGAACGCGTTGTCGGGACCGGGCCCGAACGGTCCGTCCAGGATCGCCCAGTCGACGAGGTCGTCGGAGACGGCATGACCGATGCGGGCTGCACGGTGTCGACGGTGCTCGTCGCCGAGTGACCGCGGTGCGTGGAGGAAGAACACGTGGTGGCGGTCGCCGTCGTCGGCGAACCAGAAGTCCCACACCCAGTGGTCGGGGAGCCTCAGCACGGGAGCACCGTTGCCCGGAAGCGGCGTTGGCCGTCGGTCGAGGGAAGGTCGTGCACGGGGTTCCACCACTCATCATCGAGGGGTCCACCGCCATGGTGAACCGGTTAAGCACGTATGGTGTACCGGTTCACCACGGTCTGTCAAGCCCGTATGCTGGAGAGGTGCGAACAATGACGACGAGGTCGAGATGAGCGCCCGTCGAGTGACGCTCTCCGACGTCGCCGCTCGCGTCGGGCTGTCCAAGGCAGCCGTCTCGCAGGTGCTCAACTCCCACCCGGCATCGCGCGTCTCCGTCGACGCCGCAGCCCGCATCCGTGCCGCAGCGGGTGAACTCGGTTACCGACCGAACCTCACTGCACGGTCACTCACCACTCGCCGGTCCGGTGTCATCGGACTCGTCTCCGAGGCCATCACGACTGACCGGTTCGGGTCGGGCATGATCCGCGGCGCCCTCGCCGAGGCGAAGCGCCAGGGATACGTCCTCTTCATCACCGAGACCGAGGACCAGCAGGCCGGGATCGTCTCGTCGTTCGGTGTGCTCGTCGACCACCAGGTGGACGGGCTCATCTACGCTTCGATCCGACCGCACGCCGTCGAACTCCCTGAGATCAACGCGGACATCCCCGTCGTCATGCTCAACGCAGTCGCATCCCGTCCGACCGCCACCGTCCTCGCCGATGAGCACGCCGGCGGCGAGTCGATCGTGCGGCTCCTGCTCGACGCCGGCCACACCGAGGACGTCGTCATCATCGGCCGCGATCGGTCCGTCCGCCCGGCTTGGACCACCCGCGCGATCGAACGGCGCCTCGCCGGGATATCGGCGGCCCTCGCGGCCCACGACGTCGTGCCGATCAGTGAGATCGACATGCCCGAGTGGGATCCCGACCACGGCTACGAAGCCATGCGGGGCCTGCTCGCCAGCGGCCGTCGCCCTGGAGCGGTGATCGCCCTGAACGACCGGCTCGCCTTCGGTGTCTACCGTGCGCTGACCGAAGCGGGACTCCGGGTCTCCGAGGACGTCTCAGTCGTTTCCTTCGACGACGACGACATCGCGTTGTACCTCGAACCGACCCTGACCACCGCGGCGCTGCCGTACGAGGAGATGGGGGCCCTGGCGGTCCGCATCCTCCTTGACCCGGACTTGACCGTCGGTGAACAGCTCGTCCCGATGCCGATCCGGGTACGCGGTTCGGTGTCCGCAGTCCCGCAGGAGCTCAAATCGTTCGACAGGCCCCACTGAGTCGTCCAGCGACGGTCCGCGGCTCGGGACGTGCGGTCGCAGCCTGGGCCGAGCGGGCATCTCGTTCGTCGACGCCATGGTCCGTTCGGCGAGCGCCGAACCGCGAGCTGCCAACGTCGGACCAGGGGGGGTGTGATGCCCCGACGAACCCACGTGTGCCACGCTCAGAGGAGCGCGGATCACGATCACCTCTGTCGCCGACGAGCACGTGGAGGAGCCCGCCTTGATCATCACGAAAACCAACGGGTCGGTCAGCAGTGTGCTGAACGACACGTTCCGACCGCTCCCGGACCAGGTGCGACGTAGCCTCGGCCTTCTCGACAACGACGACCACTTCGCGTGGCTCGTCTTCTCCGCGCCGATCGACGACCAGACCTGGCGCGCCGGCCCGCAGGCGGTCATCGACGAGTACGGCGGCTCGTACCTGCAGGCCGGTGGCACCGCGGAGAAGATGAGCGTGGAGCTGCGCCGCCGTGAGGACGACGGCGAGTACCGCTTCTCCATCGTCGGCCGTGCCCACGATCTGTCGGAACCGCTCACGGAGACCATCGACGTGCAGGCGGCGCACGAGCCCCGGCATCCAGCCGAGCTGTTCACGGCCGACCAGGCTGCGCCGGTGTTCATGCACTACGTCGAACACCAGACGGTCCCCGACGGGTACACGCTCCGTCTCATCGCCGACATGTAGATGGTGGCGACGCCACCGTCGCGTGTTCGCGACCGTGTACCGGACGGGAGGCGCGGTGCCAGCTGGCACCGCGCCTCCCGTCCGTCGTGTGTCACGAGATCGCGTGCAGTCACGCGGCCAGCTTCCGGTGCAGGCGTCACGAGGTGCGGGTCGCACCGATCGCCCAGACGCGGGGCGGTTCGGCACCGTTGACCGCGTGGTCACCGATGATCCGCGCCTTGAACACCCACGGGTTGTGGCTGCCGGCGGTGCGAGCGTTCCGCCAGTGCCGGTCGAGGTTCTTCGTCGTGCTCACCCCGGACGCCGCGAGCGCGTCGAACAGGTGCGAGGTCGCCGTCGTCGCCAGCGTGGTCAGCGCCACCTGCGCCTGCGCGGTCGCGAGTTCGGCGCGGTCGTTGCGGCGCTCGTCCTCGGCTGTGTCGAGCCCGGCTCCCTCGTACGCACCCTGCAGGGCCGCGGCGGCCCGGTCGACGATGGCGGTGGCGGCGAACCCGGCCGCCGACACCTCGCCGACGACCTGGAGGATCTGCGGGTCTGCCGCGAACGTGTCGGCGTTGCCGTGGGAGAAGACGCGGGTGCGGTTGCGGACCTCGCGGGCGATCTCCCGTTCGGCTGCGAGTACGGACCCGGCGAGGACGCTCAACAGCACGCCCTGGTAGAACGCCGTCTGGTACTTGAACCGCTCGTCGAAGGGGATCACCCCATCGGCCTGCACGACGGCGTCGTCGAAGGTGCTGGTACCGGAGCCGGTGGTGCGCTGCCCGAACCCGTCCCAGTCATCGGTGTGCGTGACCCCGGGCTGGTGCGCGTCGACGATCGCGATGACCCGCTCGCCGGTGTCCGTGCGCTCAGCGTAGGTGTCGATCCAGTCGGCGAAGATGCTGCCGGTCGAGTAGTACTTCTGGCCGGTGATCCGGAACGTCCCGTCCGCCTGCGGGGTCACCTTCGTGATCACGTCGCCGACCTGCACTGACCCGACCTCGGTCCACGAGTTGCCGGCGATCTCACCGCGGCCGAAGCGGTCCAGCCACCCTTCGCGGTCTCCGGACCGGGCGACCAGCCGATCCTCCACCAGCGCGAAGTGACCGCGGAGCGCCTGGGGGATGTTGCTGTCAGCAGCGGCGAGTTCGGTCAGCAGGCGGAACAGCTGGGGCAGGGTCGCCCCGGCTCCGCCGTGGGCGACGGGGACGCGGACGGCGCCGAATCCTGCGGCGGCCAGTTCGCGGATCTCCTCGAACGGGAGGCGGTGGTCGCGTTCGCGCTCGGAGGCGCCGGCAGCGATGCGGTCGAAGATCGGACGGAAACGGGCGAGGAGCTCGTCGTCGGCGCCCTCGTCGATCGTGCTGTCGGCGGTCTGGTTGCTGATGGTCACGAGGACTCCTTCGTGGTCTGGGCTGCTACCTGTCGCGTGGTGTGGCGCCGGGTGGTGTCGATTCGTCCGGTGTGGGCGGACAGCCCGACCAGATGTGCGCCATGGCGAGACTGTGGCATCGCCGAACGCCCGCGAGAAGGGTTGTGTCGATGTGTGTCGGAGGGTGACTTCCCATGACACGTGACCACGCTGCGACGAGGTGGGGGTTCGCAACAGCCTCATCGCGGTGCTGCGCGTGTGTGATGGCCGCGGAGCCCGTCGGACGAAGACGGGCATGCTCCTCCGAGAAACCCGCGTCGGCCACGCTCAGAGGAGCGCGCATCATCGAGGGAACACGCGCTCGCCAGAGGACTGGCCGCTGCCTTGCTTGGTGTGGGCGATAGCCATGGTCTCGGCGCCGTTCACCCCAGTGGCGTTCAGGCCGGCGGGGTCGTCCCTGCGCCTTCGGTGTCGTCTGCGCCCGCAAGACCTGTCCCGGCCTGATCGAGGTTCTCGTGGGGGTCACCCATGTCCCCGGTTGCAGCGCCGGTGTGGGACAGCCCGAAGTGTTTGCGGACGGCGTTCGCCTCGGCGGGGGACAAGGTGCGTCCGGCTCCGAGGGACGGCGCGTCCTTGATCGCGTCCTTCGTGTACCCGACGTGCACGTCCGTGCCGTCGAACGTGGCGTCGTCGGCGGGGACGAGCGCCTGGTGTCGCCCGAGCAGTCCCGTCGCGACACAGACGTAGGCCGCACTGCCGTCCTCGTCGGAGGGGAACACCTGAACGACCTTGCCGACTGACACGCCGTTGCGATCCCGGACAGTCGCACTCTCGACCTGGTGGATGACGCCCTTGGTGATCATGACCGTAGTCAACGCCCTCGAATCTGACGCTTCGCAGACGCCGACCTTCAGGCCGGAGGGACCCGACCCTCCGGGTCCGAGGCTGCGGTGGTCCGCTCAGTCCCTCGGGCGTTCGCCCGGCGACTGGAACAGCTCGGTGCTGCGGACCACGGGCCTGCCCAGTTGCGAGCCGTGTCGCTGGCGAAGTCGAGTTGCCCGCAACACGCACGCCGCGATCAAGAGCGCCATGACGACCCATCCGGTGATGGCGAGCGGCCCGACAAGGCGTTCGTCGAAAGGCGGGAAGAGCATGGACTGGTACGAGGCGAAGCTGTTGAGTGCCGCATGGGCGAGCACGCAGGGCAGAAGCGATCCACTCGCAAGCCGAAGCCAGCCGATCAGCACGCCCGCGCCGACACAGCCGATCATCATCATGATGATCCCGAGGGGATTGCGTTCCTCGTAGTTCAGGCCGAGCAGGATCGCGGGAGCGTGCCAGAGACCCCAGATCGCGCCGCTCACGCACAGCGCCCATCCAGTGCCGAGCGGCAGCAGTTTCGGGAGGAGCCAGCCGCGCCAACCGACTTCTTCGCCGGTCGCAGCGATCGCGGTGATGGCAATCCCGATCGGGAGGTTCAGCAGTTGCAGCAGCGCCAGGAGCGCCATCGGCATCGGCGGTTGCTCGCCCGTGACTCGAACGATGAGTTCTTTCGCCATGGAGTGTTCGGGGTCGAGCTGCACCCACCCGAACAGCATCCCGAGGCCCCAGCTGCCGGAGATCAGCACAGCAGCTCCGGCGATGCCTGCGAGAGCGAAGCGCCAGCCTCGACGCGTGAAGAAGCCAGCCAGCCCGAGCGCAACCAGGATCGCTTTCCCGCGGCGACGTTCGAGCGTGACCGCGACCAGCAGCGCTGCGAGGCCCGGTGTGAACATCATCGCCACGGTCGCGATGTACGCACCAGGGTTCCCGACGGGGTCCGAGAGGTCCGCGCTCGCCTGGATCGCTGGCCAGAGCAACACCCACGCCGCACCGTAGGCCAGGCACACGAACACGCTGACCGCACCCCACCGAGTGCCCCGCGACCTCCCAGCTGCGGTCTCGCTCTCGTTCTTTCGCGCCCTGATCTCCCTCATGGTGCCTCCTTGTCGAGTCGTAGCAGCCAGTACGGAACGACTGCCCACGCCGGGCCCGCCAGGATTGCCCACCAAGCTTCTGGTGCCAAGGTCGAGGCCGCGACTCCCGCGATGATCAGCCAACTGATCGCCACAGCGGCGATGAATCCAGCGGTGACCGCGCAGGCGATCCGACCTTTCCGCCGCTCTCGAGCGAAGGCAGATCCGACCGCAGCGACGAGAAAGAGGGTCTGCACGGCAGCGAGAAGGCTCACCGTCCCCAACGGGGTCCCGTATCCGCCTGGGCTGCCGTCAGGACCGAAGGTCGTAGCGATCCGATCGGGGAGTCGGTTCCACCACGCACTCGTGACTGCGATCTCGATGAAGACGGGGACGGCCGCGGCGAGGGAGCCAAGAGACGCGCTACGCACGTGCTGCGCGCTCACCGGACCCCAGCGCCATTCACGCTAGGGCTGTGCACGGTACCGTGCTGCCTTCTGCCGAGGCGGGACCAGAACTGGTGCGTCTGCTCATGCGGCGTGTACGGCATCGCGGCGATGCCGACGATCGCAATCATGATCAGCCCGAAGCTCCAGAGCCCCATCGTGATGATGATCGCCCCGTGCAGCACCACGCACAGGACCAAGGCAATCGAACGACTTCGCGGGCCACACAGAATCAGCACACCGATCGCGATCTCCACTATCACCGCACCCCAGGTCACGCCCACCGTCACAGCGGGCAGCGTTGTTGCAGCTTGTAGGACAGGAGCAAGCGGTCCGCTCGCCCCGAAGAACGGGTCCCGAAGGACGTAGTACTCGGCTGTGCCGTTGACCCATTCGGGCGCGAACAGCTTGGCGATCGCGGCGTTGAAGTAGATCGCAGTGACCTGCACTCGCATGACCATGAGACCTGCGAGCGCCACTTGTCGGCGCCAGTTCGCAACGGTATGCGGCGGACCGAGCAGCCAGCGACGTCGGTCGGCGAAACTGACGGCGACGAGGAGCAGGGTGCACACCGCGGCCGCTTGGTCGCCCCCGTCGGGGAGCGAGATCGACCCAGCGATCGAGAACGCAACCCACGCGTGCAGGATCGCCATCACGGTCGGCGCAACCCCAGCCGCAACCCCGATGAGGATCATGACCATGGCGGATGTGACGAGCGCATCGGGCAAGGATCGTCCAAGGCAGTATGTCGAAGCGTTTCGAAGCCCATCACAAACCGGTCCGGCTCCGCTTCCCACCAGAGTCTGCATCAACGCGTCGTACGGCGTTGCCACGAGGATCGTGAGTTGAGCCAGCACGAGCGTCCCGCGAAAGCCGCTGAAGCGGAGCGTCTGAAGGTCCAACCCGCGGAGAGTGCGCCGCAGTCGGGGAGCGCTCACCTCAGCAAAGATCAGTTGCACGACACCTCCACACGTGCAGCCTGCAGCACCCGGAAATTCGGGAGATCGAAGCTACGGAACTCGAACGGAGTCGCCTTCTCCTGAGCGAGGAGGAGATCTCCGCAGAGAGTCTTCCGCTTCGCCCCATTCCTCAGAGCCTGCGGTCGCTCTTCGGCTGCCTGCCGGATGCACTTCTGAGACGCAGACTTGTCCACGCACTTCTTCCAGTTCGCCACCTGCTGATGCAGCGCTGCTAGCTCAGGACCCTGCGCACGCTGCGCGCGCGAGACGCCGAACATGTTCGCTTCTTTGCCTTGCGGCAGCGAAAGCGCCGATTCGCTTGTCTGCGTGCGGTAGGCGACGTACTGCCGGCCCTTTGACGACGCAGTGAAGAACTCCCAGCGCTGTGGCGCTATCGCCAGCACAGCATCTCGGACCGCCACGGCGACAGGTTCACGACTCGACAACGCGTGTGGGGACAGCGACTGCACGATGGTGAGCGCCGTCCAACTCATCAGCACCACGACCGTCGTGGCGAACGGCCAGAGCGCTCGTTCCGAACTCATCACCGCAGGGCGAGAGTTAGCTCCGAGGCAAAGGCAGCACTCGAATCGCGGTTTCCTGACTTCGGCCACAACTTCACCTTCACGGAAACAGCCGCCCAGACCAGGACGCCGACTGCGACGACGACGAGGCACTTGCCGTCGCCGGTGATGGTGGCAGAGTCCGAGGTGGCGATGAGGTTGGTCGCGGTTTCAAATGCGTGCAGCGCATCGAGCACCCGGTACGGGTCGCCGCTCTGCAGCGGGACGGTGATGTTGTCGTGAAACTGCGGGTAGGCGTTCTGGTACTCCTTGGTTACGGCGGAGATCTGCGCAGCTGTCAGCTTCTGCTCGCCGCTCGGTACGTACTTGACAAGCTCTGGGTGCTCAGCGATGACCCGCCCCTGCCCGGTGAACAGCTCGATCACGTTCCGATCGGAGAGCGGGGCTCGCTCGGCGGCGAGGTGATGCGTCGTCGGTGTTGCTGCCTGGGCAGGCAGCGCCGGCACCGTGATTGCAGCGGAAACGGTGACCATCACGGCCGCAGCCGCGATCATGATCTTCGACATCGAAGGTTTTTCCTCTCGAGGTTCTTGTCAGTTGCTCGACGGCAAAGCAGCCGTCAGCTCGGCCGCGAACTGTTCCTCGGTCAGGGCGGAGCCGGATCGGCCCGCGACCCAGACAAGGACGCCCAACCACAGCGTTGCAGCGACAGCAACGGCGACCAGCAGGGCGCACTTGCCGTCGCCGGTGATGGTGGCGGATTCCGAGGTTGCGATGCGTTCGGTTGCGGTTTCGAATGCGTGCAGCGCGTCGAGAACTCGGTACGGGTCGCCGCTCTGCAGCGGGACGGTGATGTTCTCGTGAAACTGCGGGTAGGCGTTCTGATACTCCGCAGTCACGGCGGAGATTTGCGCAGCTGTCAGCTTCTGCTCGCCGCTTGGTACGTACTTTGCAAGCTCCGGGTGCTCGGCGATGATCCGTCCCTGGCCGGTGAACAGCTCGATCACGTTGCGGTCAGAGAGCGCAGCCCGCTCGGCAGCGACCTGATGCTGCGTTGTCGGTGACGTTGCGTGGGCCGGTAGCGCCGGCACTGTGGCTGCAGCGGAAACGGTGACCATCACGGCCGCAGCCGTAATCATGAACTTCGACATCGAAGCCCCCTTCTCGCGCGGCCCCTCCGCGCTCGGTATGAACGTACATGATGTGAAGTTTGAAGCGCAACATATTGACTGATGGAAAATACGACGCTTGTAAAACCCGCTAACGCTGTTCGGGTTCGGGTTCGGGTTCGGGTTCGGGTCGCGACACCAGTACCAACGCACCCTGTCGTCCGGGGGGAAGCCGCGCCTCCAGGCCGGATCGGGAGCCGCGCACGCGGCGGACGCAACACGAACGGCGACTCTCCTCCTTCCGGAAGAGAGCCGCCGTGGTGTCTCGCAGTGGTCAGCGCCCCGACGGGACCGCCGCGCCGACGAGCTCAGCCCGGACGATGTCCGCTCCCGCGGACAGTGCGCCGAGCTTGTCCAGCGCCGCGCCCCGCGCCAGGGGTGCCATCCCGCAGTTGGAGCTGGGGATGAGCTTGTCCGCATCGACGAACTCGAGCGCCCGACGCAGCACCTCCGCGACCTCTTCCGGGGTCTCCACGGTCTCGGTCGCGACGTCGATCGCCCCGAGCATGACCTTCTTGCCACGGATGAGCTCGACGAGTTCAAGCGGAACGTGCGAGTGGATGCACTCGAGCGAGACGATGTCGATCGACGACTGCTGCAGCAGCGGGAAGGACTGCTCGTACTGCCGCCACTCGGCGCCGAGGGTCTCCTTCCACTTGTTGTTCGCCTCGATGCCGTAGCCGTAACAGATGTGTACGACGGTCTCGGCGCGCAGGCCCTCGGCTGCGCGCTCGAGCGCGGCCACGCCCCAGTCCTGCACCTCGTCGTGGAAGACGGTGAAGGCGGGCTCGTCGAACTGGATGATGTCGACGCCGGCGTCCTGCAGTTCCCGGGCCTCTTGGTTGAGGATCGTGGCGAACTCCCACGCCAGCTTCTCGCGGCTCTTGTAGTGCTGGTCGGAGAGCGTGTCGATCATCGTCATCGGGCCGGGGAGCGCCCACTTGATGGGGCGATCCGTCTGAGCCCGCAGGAACTTCGCGTCCTCGACGAAGACCGGCTTCCGACGGCTCACGGCACCGACGACGGTCGGGACGGCCGCGTCGTAGCGGTCGCGGATGCGGACGGTTTCCTTGCGCTCCAGGTCGACGCCGTCCAGGTGCTCGATGAACGTCGTGACGAAGTGCTGGCGGGTCTGCTCGCCGTCGCTGACGATGTCGATGCCACGGCGCTCCTGCTCGTGGACGGCGGACCGGAGGGCGTCCTGCTTGCCCTCGGTCAGTGCCGCACCCTGCAGCTCCCAGGGGGACCAGAGCCGTTCGGGCTCGGCGAGCCAGGACGGTTTCGGCAGGCTGCCGACGATCGAGGTGGGGAGGAGAGAACGCATGGGTGTGATGGTCCAGTCAGTCGAAGGGCAGAGGAAGTCAGCGCGCGAGGGCGAGGTCAGCCCACCGGGCGAGGCGTGCGTGGTGCGGCCGCACCAGGTGTTCCTCGGTCCACCGGCCCTGCGTGATCCCGAGGCGGCTGCGCTCCTCGCGGTCGTACGTCACCGGGGTCGGCGTGAAGTCGGTGTGGTCGAGGGTGGGGCGGTAGGTGCTGCCGGCCGGGGTGTTCGCGGCGTAGACCTCCGGGCGGTAGATCTTCTGGAAGGTCTCCATGGTGGCGATCGTGCCGACGAGCTGGAGGTCCGTGTAGTCGCCGGTCAGGTCCCCGCGCGTGTAGAACGCGAGCGGGGCAGCCGCCCCGGCGGGCTGGAAGTACCGGACCCGCATGCCCATCCGGCCGAAGTAGTCGTCGGTGAGCGAGGAGTGCTCGTGCTCGTACTCGGCGCCGAGCACCGGGTGGACGTACCCGTTCCGGCGGTAGGTCTGGCTCGTCGAGACGCTGATGCAGACGACGGGCTCGGCACTGAAATTCGAGTGGAACGCGGAGGACTCCAGGAAGCGCTGGAAGAGTGCCCCGTGCAGCGCCCCGAAGTCAGACGGCAAGCCCGGGGACGACGGCAGCAGCACCGAGAAGTCGTAGTCGCGCAAGTACGACGAGAAGTTGTTGCCGAGGATCCCGCGGTGGCGCTCGCCGGTGTGCTCGTCGACGATCGTGACGTCGAGCATCTCGAGCAGCGGGAACTCGGCGTCCGACCCGCTGTCTGAGAACTCCAGCGCCACCGAGACGATGTCGAGCTGCAGACGGTAGCGGTCGTGCGCCGCGGCCAGCTCGTTCGCGCGCCCGTCGATCATCGCCAGCGCAGCACGGAGGTTCTGCTGACGGCGCTCGCCGCGCGCCAGGTTGGCGAAGTTCGTGGTCAGCCGGGAGTTGCCGGCGGGGGAGTAGTCCTCGTCGAACCGGGTCCGGGTGATGCTGAAGGTGAGGTCGTTCGCCATGGTCGGCAATCTGTTCGTCGAGCGGCCCGTGGGCGCGGTGGGAAGGATGCATCGATCATGGCGGGAATGGTGAGCCATCAGGTAATACCGAGACGCTATGCACTGGTATAGCCTCGGCCTATGGCCCGGGTCTCGAACGACATCACCCTGCAGCAGCTCCGGTACTTCATCGAGGTCGCAACGGAGGGCTCGATCAGCGCAGCGGCCGACCTGCTCTACGTGTCGCAGCCGACGATGTCCGCGGCGATGAAGGACCTGGAGACGCGGATCGGACGCCCCCTGTTCACCCGGTCGGCCCGAGGGGTCGTGCTCACCGTCGACGGCGTCGAGTTCCTCGGGTACGCCCGGCAGGTCGTCGAGCAGGTCTCCCTGCTCGAGCAGCGGTACGTCGGCGGACAGCGGTCGCGTCGGCTGCTCGGGGTGTCCGCCCAGCACTACTCGTTCGCGGTGGAGGCCTTCGTCCGGATGGTCGAAGCGGCGGCTGCGGACGAGTACGAGTTCTCGCTGCGTGAGACGCGCACCTGGGACATCATCGAGGACGTCCGCACCCTGCGCAGCGAGGTGGGCATCCTCTACCGCAACGACTTCAACAAGCAGGTGCTCGGCAAGCTGCTGCGGGACGCCGGGGTCGTGTTCACACCGCTCTTCGTCGCGCAGCCGCACATCTTCGTGGCCCGGCGGAACCCGCTCGCGTCACGGGAGCGCGCGACCCTCGAGGACCTCGCCGACCTGCCGCGGCTCACCTTCGACCAGGGTGCCAACAACTCCTTCTACCTGGCCGAGGAGATCCTGTCGACGATGTCGAGCAAGCGGGAGATCCGCGTCTCGGACCGAGCGACGATCTTCAACCTCATGATCGGCCTCGGCGGGTACACGATCTCCACCGGACTCATCAGCGACGATCTCGACCCCGAGATCGTCGCCATCCCCCTCGACGTCGACGAACGCATCGAGATCGGCTGGATCGCGCACGCCTCGGTTCCCCTGACCGTGCAGGCGCAGGCGTACCTGGACGAGTTGCGTGCGGTGGTCACCAGCTACGGCGTCGAGCCGCTCGGGTAGGCAGGCGGCGCGTCCGGCGGGTCCGGCGGGTCCGGCGGGTCCGGCGATAGGCCTGGAGGCACGACACGCGTCCGTCAGGAGGCTGCGGTCTCGATCATCGCCGTCACGTGCGGTGCGCTCCACCGCAGGAGCGCGTCAGATGGCGGGTCCTCGAGGTCCTCACCCCAGATCGCGACGGCGGCGCCCGACATCGGAGCCGCGAGCAGCGAACCGGAGTCGCCGTCCCACGTCCGGAGTGACCAGTTCTCGCGGAGGTCGGCCACGGTGTACTCGCTGTCGGCCGGGTCGAGGTCGGTCGGTACCTCGTACAGGTAGTACGAGTTGTAGTTGAGCATGTCGATCCCGGCCTGCTGCAGGTCGACCGCACTCGCCCGCCGCGCTCGCCGTTCGCGCCGCTCGGCTGCGTCCTCGGTGTCGCCGTCGAAGCTCCAGTACGTGACGTGGATGCGCGGGTCCAGTCGCCCGACCGCGACCCGATCGATCCCGTCGTTCCAGGCCCAGACCTCGCGGTTGCCGAGAGCGGCCGCCATCGCGTTCATCCACGCGACCCGTTCGGCGGCCGAGACGTCGTCGCCCCACTCATCACCGCCGATGTGCACGGTTCGGCTGGCGGGGAAGGTCCGCTGCACCTCTGCGTACAGCTTCTTCGCCAGCGCGAGGCTCCCGGGCGTCGACGTGTCGAGTTCGTTCTCGCCCGAACGGATGCGGTCGACCCACTTCGTGCCGTGCTGCGCCTCGAGCAGGTCGAATGCCGCAGTCATGTGGCCCGGAGTGTCGATCTCGGGCACGATCGCGACACCCCGCCTCGCTGCGTAGTCGGAGATGGTGCGTGCCTGCGCGGCGCTCAGGAACGGACGACGGGTCACACGGCTCGTGTACACGCCTTCGTCGAGATCAGCGTTGGCGAGGGTCTGGCCGAGCACCGTGCTCTCGATCCCGACGTTCTGGTCATCGGTGAGGTGCAGGTGCAGGAAGCGCCCACCGTCGTCGGCGAGCAGGTCGATGTACCGCTTGATCAGCGCCACGGGGTAGTAGGCGCGAGCGACGTCGAGCATCACGCCCGTCTCCGGACGCGCGCGGGTCGTCGGCTTGGTGGTGAC
This sequence comes from Curtobacterium sp. MCBA15_007, assembly GCF_001864905.1. Lineage (NCBI taxonomy): Bacteria > Bacillati > Actinomycetota > Actinomycetes > Micrococcales > Microbacteriaceae > Curtobacterium > Curtobacterium sp. MCBA15_007. Next base: position 79,563 of record NZ_MJGM01000014.1, on the reverse strand, counting down.
GGTCGCGGTCGACGTGCGGCACTGCTTCGCCGAGTACGCACCGGCGCAGGCGAGGACCGAGTACTCGCCGGCCGTGGCACGGGAGGGCGTCCCGCGGACTGCGGTGACGGACGTGCTCGAACCAGCGGCGAGTGCCTTCACCGCGACCCGGCCGAGTGTGTACTTCTTCGTGCCGGCGGACAGGTACAGCCAAGCGGAGGAAGCCGGCTTCCGCACGGCGGCAGTGTTCTTGATCTTGAGGGTGGTGCGAACGGCGGTGCCGGTGGAGCTGGCGGTGGTCGTCGCGGTGACCTGGGTGACCGTCACCGTCGAGGTGGTCGACCCGGCAGCTGACCCGGCGATCACATCGATGCCGATCAGGGCTGCCGCAGACACCGCGATCGCCAGACCGGCTGCGACGGTTCGTCTGACGTGGTGTGGCGCAGGCGCTGTGGACGATCGGGACGAGGTCCTGTTCTGACGTGCCACCACGCGCTCCCTCTCAGCCCTGCACGTCGTCGACCCGCGAGACGGCGCCATCTTTCTACCGCAGGTGGATCACACGGCGCAGGTTCGTATCCGAACCACGTCGAAGGCGCATCGCGGCCCACCGACATCGCGGTCAAGCGGAGCCGTGAGCCGACCCCTCAACGCACCTCCGCGCTCGACCACAGCTCACGCGCAAGACCCCGGACCCGGCGAAGAACGGATTCCAGGCTGAGGACGGCCGCGACGAGCAGTGTGCCCGCCTGCACGACCAAGAACGCCACGAGCGCCACCGGGACGAACGCAGTGACGATCCAGGCGGCGGCGAGCCCCAGGAGCATCACCGTCAGGGCTCGAACCGCGGCGAACTCCCGCTGGCTGTGGAGGGCGAGCAACCCGCCCGCGGCGAACGCCAACGGGACGAGGGCCTGCATCGCGATCGACACGGGGAGCCACATATGGCTCTCGGTCGCTGGTGACAGCGCGGCCACGAAACCGACGACGGCGACGGCGAGGAGTGCGCGTGCCCCGTCGCGAGTGAGCGCGGCGCCCGCAGCGGCTCCCACCCCGGCCGACACGGAGACCACCGCGACGGTCGTGACGAAGCCCGCCGCGATGAGGTGTGCACTGACGAATCCGAGCAGGTTGTCGATCGCGAGCAAGGCGGCACCGATGGTCGCCATCATCAGGGCGACGGTGGTGGCTCTGCGCACCGAGAGCCCGAATCGTGGCGTGCTCATCGCTCGTCCCCGTTGAGCGGCCTTCGTCATGTTCTTCCTCCACGCGTCGTCGCCGAGATCACGGCGAACCCAGCCAGAGTGCTGCATATCAATACGAAGCACAACCTTGCAGGTGCGATCTGCACCTCGAGCAACTATCGCCATCAGACCACGAGCGCGCGGCGCTTCAGCACCTCTCCGGCGAGGCCGCTCCCGTAGCGTCGTTCCATGGATCGAGACGTACTGACGGTCGAAACAGCCACGTCCGCGGATGTCTCCGCGGCTCAGGCGCTCATCGACGGCGCACGGCAGCGGCTCCGCGCGCGAGGGATCGACCAGTGGCAGGACCCAGTTCCCGACGCCGTTCTCCTGCGCGACGCAGAGCAGGGGCGTCTCTTCGTGGTGCGCCAGGACCAGGTGATCGTGGCGATGGTCACGGTGTCCGACTCCGACCCGGAGACATGGGGAGCGGACAGCAGTCCCGCGGTGTACGTGCACCGGCTGGCTGTTGCTCAGACGCACCGGGGCAGCAGGCTCGGGCAACGACTGCTGGCGTGGGTCGAGGCACGAGCTGCCGACCGTGGGGCTGCTTGCGTTCGTCTCGACTGCGCGACGGACAACGCGGGTTTGCGGCGCTTCTACGACCAGCTCGGGTTCCGGCACGTTCGCGCTGTGACGGTGACCTCCCTCGACGGCGGGCGCAAACTCGCGTCCAGCCTCTACGAACGCGGGTTGGCCCGGTAGCCGATGTTGAGCCGGACGCGAGTCCGACGGCCGCACCGGCGGGTTGTCCCGCCCAACCGGCCCGATGCCGACACGGCCATGACGGCCGCGTGCATCAGTAGTCGGGGTCCTGACGGTCCTGGTCCTGCCAGGGGAGCATCCGACCGGCGACGAGCGCGAGCACGCCCCCGAACAGGTACACGAGCGCGACGGCCCAGCACGGGTTGCGTCGGACAGGCTTCGGCTTCGGCTTCACGCCGCCAACCTACGGCGTCGCGGACGGCAGTTCGAGGCAGTGTGCCATGACGGCTTGCTGGACCGGCAGCAGCGCGGCCTTGAAGGCGTGCCCGACGAAGGCAGGGTGTTCGAGCGCATCGGTGCTGAACTCCCGACCGCGCACGAAGGGTGGACACGGGTCGAGCAGCACCCCTGTCGGCGCGAGGTCGAGCAGGGCCGCGGTGATCCGGAACGGTTCGAGGGCTCGGGCGTGCTGACCGGGGCCGTCGGTGAGGATCACGTCCGCCGACCGGACGGCGGTCTCCAGGTCGTCCGTCCACACGGCACCCGGGGAGGCGAGCTCGGCGGGGCAGCACTGGACCAGATCGAGCTGCAGGACCCGAGCCGCTTCCTGCCACGCCCGAGCGATGTTGCCGTCAGCACCCACGAACAGGTATCGGAGCGACGAGATGTCGCCTCGCTGCCGCAGCGCGTACAGGTCCGACAGCACCTCGCAGGGGTGGTTCTCGTCGGTCATCGCGTTCACCACGGGCAGTGCCGCTGCTGCGGCCAGACCCTCGACGACGGCGAGGTCGTGATGGCGCACGACGAGGATGTCAGCCCACGCAGCCAGGTACTGCGCGACGTCCGTCAACGCTTCCGGCTTGTCCAGCGTGGTGTCGGGGAACACGATCGGCTGCAGGCCCATCAGGGACGCGCCCCGTTCGAACGTGACCCGGGTCCGCAGGCTCGTGGACGGGAAGAACATCACCGCGGAGCCCGCCGTCGCGGGCCCTCGGCCGTCGCGGTAGTCGTCGGCCAGGTCGAAGACGGCGTCGACGTCGGACCTGCTCCAGTCATCGAGCTTGGTGAGCGATCGCATCCCACCACCCTAGGGACGCGCCGGCGCGCCCCCGACGTGACCGGAAGGCGGCCTGGAGGCGCGTGGCGGCGCCGCCACGCGCCTCCAGACCGTCGTGTGGTCGGTCCGACAACGCACCAGCGCCGTCGGCCCCGCTTGGGTGGTTCCCTTTCCACTCCCTCATGGGAAGGCGCGAGCAGGCGTCCTACTGTCGTCTCAACCCGAGGTGCCCCAACGCCGGCTGGGACGTCGGCGGCGGCTGCGGGGCTCGGCGGAGGTGAGGAGGAGAGCGATGCCCCTGCGCGTCTTCTTCCCCCTCGTGTCGCTGACGTACGGGATCGGGAACTGGTTCACCTACCTGGCGCTGATCGTCTACGTGCAGACCCAGGCCGGGTCGACGGCGAGCGCGGGGCTGTTCCTGGCGCAGACGGTCCCGGCACTGCTCGTCGCCGGTCACATCGCTCGAGCCGTTCCGATCGAGGGCGTCCGCAGGGCGTGGATCGGCTGCCAGGTCACCCTGGCCGTGATGACCGTCGGCGCGGCGTTCTTCGTCGAGCACCTGTGGGTGGTCTACGTCTACGCGGGGTCGACGATGATCGTCCGCGCGGTCGCGAATCCGCTCCTGATGTCGCTCGTGAGCTCGTCGGTCACTGCTTCCGAGCGGCCGACGGTGCTCCGCTCGGTGAGCGCGACGTCGGCAGTCACCCTCGCCGTCGCGCCGGCCGTGGGAGGGTCTCTGCTCCCGGTGATCGGGCCGACGTGGCTGCTGCTGTGCAACGCGCTGACGTTCGTCGCCGTCGGAGCAGCCATGTGGGCCCACGGCGGTGTCGGACGCGCGTTGCGGGCGGCTCGCGAACACGGAGCGAGGACGGCGACCGAGGTGCGTCGGGGGAGCTGGTTCCGCTTGCCGGGATTCGCAGCCCTGGTCCGTGTGGAAGGGGCGGATCTGTGGGCCTGGCGACAACCCGCCACGCGGCTGTGGATGCTCCTGCTCATCGCGGGCGCGGTCCTCAACATCATCGAGACGCCCCTCGTGTTCCAGGTGGTGAAGCTCGGTGAAGCCACGTTCGGATGGATGCTCGCCGCCTACGGATGCGGTGGCCTCGTCGTGCTTCTCAGCAACCTGCGACGGAGTCGCGCGCAGGATCTGGTCCCCGGGAACGACCGTGTGCCCACGTCGATCTCAGCAGTGGCGCTGGCCGCAGGCTTCCTGGCGGTTTCGGTGCTCGCCGTGGCGAGACCGTCGGACGTCACCACGGTGGTGACGGCGGTCGGCGCTTTCTTCCTCCTCGGGTACGGATCGAGCTGGCTCTCGGGGTCGTCGCGGGCGTGGCTGAACTGGTCGTTCCAGGATCAGAGCGACACCGTCACGAAAGCGATGTGGACCTGGGCTTCGCAGGTCACGCTCGCGATCAACCTCGTCGTCTACCTGGCGTTCTTCGTCGTCTACTCGATGGTCCCGACCGGAGCGTGGATGCTGGTGCCTGCCCTGGTCGCCTACGGCACGCTCCTGGTCACCCTTGCGCGGACCCGATCGCCACGAACGCTCGTCGTGGGCTGAGCCGAGGGCCTGCCCGTCAGCTCGTCGTGTCCGCCGCAGGCCCCTGTGTCGTCAGCCCGTGCTCCGTCTTCTCCCAGTAGTGCGGCCGGGTCAGGAGCTGCCAGAGCGCCTTGTAGGCGGCGATGGAGTGCAGCGTCCAGTACACGGGGTTCAGGAGCGACCAGAGGATCAGGTGGAAGGTCCCGCGCTTGAACGGGCCCATCATCGACAGGTAGATCATGATCGCGTTGCCGACCAGGAAGTTGAACAGGCACAGCCACAGCACCCACACCGGGAACAGCGCATCGACGGTCTCGCGCGGCAGGAAGAACGTGACGACGGTGAGCGCGTAGAACGGCAGCACGCAGAGGAACGTCGCCGGGGTACCTGCGATGAGCAGGACGAACGCCGCGAACCGGACGAGTCCGATCTCACGGACCAGTGCGACGGGCCGCCGCGCGTGGACGAGGCTCGTCTGCATGTAGCCCTTGATCCACCGGGACCGCTGCCGGATGAAGTTCGGCACCGAGGTGTTGGCCTCCTCCATGGTGGTGGAGTTGATGACGCCCACCCGGTACCCGACAGCGCTCGCCCGGATGCCGAGGTCGGCGTCCTCGGTCACGTTGTAGGGGTCCCAGCCGCCGAGCTCGATGAGCGACGCCGTGCGGAAGTGGTTCGACGTGCCGCCCAGGGGGATCGGCAGGGACGCGTGGTCCAGACCGGCCAGCATGTAGTCGAACCAGTACGAGTACTCCAGCGTGAACATGCGGGTGAGGACGTTCTCGCGGGCGTTGAAGTAGTTCAGCGCCGCCTGCACGCACACCGTGGCCTCGCCACCGCGCTCGAACGCGATCAGTGCCTTCTTCAGCTGGTCGGGGTCGGGGGTGTCCTCGGCGTCGTAGATCACGAGGAAGTCGCCGGTCGCGACGTAGAGCCCGACGTTGCAGGCACGTGGCTTCGTCTGCGGGTGCCCCTTCGGCACGCTGATGACGCGGAAGTGCGGCGGTGGGTTCGCCGCGGCGATCGCGTCCCGTGTCTCCTGGTCCTCTTCCTCGGTCAGGATGATGACCTCGAGCTTGTGTACCGGGTAGTCCAGGCCGCCGAGGTTGTCGATCAGCTGGGCGACGATGTTCGCCTCGCGGAACACGGGGACCAGGACCGTGTACCCGGGCAGGTCGGCGTCGTCCAGAGCGGCGACCTCGGTGTCGGTGATCCGTTCGACGACGTCGTAGCGGGCGCCCTGCGTGGCGACGACGAACTTGAAGCCCGTCCCCGCGAGGAACACGAGGCTCGCTGCGATCAGTGCTGCGATGGCGGTCTGGACGGGCCAGACGATCCCGCACGCCACGGCGATCACGGCGAGGACGATGCCCGAGGCCTTCTGCGACCGCGAGAAGACGACGCGGGCGGAGAGCGTCGGGTTCCGGTCGTGGAGTTCGTTCGCGGCAGCGTCGGCGACGGCGCCGTGGAACTGGCTCAGCACGGCACGGCGGAGCGTCCAGCTGTCGACCGAGACGAACGTGACCGGAGCCCCGAGCTCCTCGGACAGCGCATCGCCGAGGGTGGCGTCGTCGGCTCGGCCGGAGGTGAGGACGAGGATGCTGCCGTCCTGCAGCACGCGCACCGGCATCCAGTCCTCGGCGAGGTACCGCTGTCCGGATCCGGGGCGCTGCAACGCCGGGTCGATCCCCGAGGCCTCGAGTTCGGTGAGCTCGTCGGGTCGGGACGTGGCCGTGTGCCGGCCGAGCCCGGAAGGGTGCGGGGTCGTCACGCGTCACCACCACCCGAGCGATGCACCGATGGCGGCCATCCACTGCAGCGTGATCGGCCGGTTGAACGCAGCCGCCCACGCGATCACGATCTGCGCTGCGCCCACGGCAGCGATCAGGCCACTCACCCGGGTGGTCCGGGCGGCGGGGACCACGGCGATGCCCATCATCGTCATGATGAGGAACACGTTGCCCGCGGAGTTCACCGGGATGAGGCCGCCCACGTAGCCGATGATCAGTGCCCCGAAGACGAACACCGAGATCAGGACCGAGCCGGGGCGCCGGCTCAGCAGCGCCAGGGCGCAACCGCTCACGACCGGGGCGAGGATGAGCAGCCCGTTGAGTGTCGTGACGAGCTCCGGGACGAGCGCCCAGAGCGCGGGGTCGTAGTGGACGGCGTTCTGGAACACCAGCAACGGGTTCCGTCCGAACAGCGCCTCGAGGAACATCACCGCCCCGAAGACCGCGATCGTCGGGAACAGCACGATGAGCACGTTCGACCATCGCGCCCCCGACTCGCTCCGCCGGGCGACGGAGAGCAGTGGGGCGGTGATCGCCGCCGCGACCACGAGGACGAGCCCCGAAGCATCCGCCAACGCCGCGAGCATGAAGAGGATCCCGGACTCGAAGCCCGCCTTGGTGTTCCGGCTGGAGACGAAGCGGACCATGTTGATCGCGCCGATCCCGAACAGTGCGATGCCGAGGAGCGCTTCGAAGTTGCCCGTGGCGGTGTATGCGAAGAGCGGGTTCGCGCCGATCGCGACGAGGAAGACCGTGCTCTTCCACCAGGGGAAGCGTCGCTGGACCATGGCCTCGAGCAACTGCTGCAGCAGGATCCCGGCGACCAGGGCCCCGGCCGCCGCGAGGCCGGCGGCGCCACCGGGGATGAGCCGCACCAGGACCGTGCCCAGCGGCGGGTAGAGCTCACTGAGCCACGAGACGTCCGCCCGGTCCCAACTCAGTGTCGCGACGTGGTCCACGACGGAGCGGTTGACGGTGACGTCGGCCACGGTGGGGTCGGCGCTGACGACGGCGAGGATCAGGAACGGGACGGCGAACGCGAGCCGGAGCAGCCACCGTGCGCCCGCGCGGCTCGGGAACGGTTCCAGCCGTGTGCGCGCGTGGCCGTCCGCACGCGCGGCTTCCAGCTCGCGCCGCAGGGAGCCTGCACGTTCCGCTTCCAACAAGACCACTGGGGCCACCTCACAGCAAGGCCGACTCGGTCTTGTTTGAAATCGATATCCGCGCACGACACGCAAGTCGTGGACGCCGCGGCAGTGCGGACGCGAGCGAATCCTCTCACCTCCAGCCGATCGCCGACCCGGGCCTCGGTCTGTCTGACCGCACGTGACGTCGAGCACGCGGCTGTCGGGTGCTCGTACCGGCCGGTCGAGGCGGTTCGACCGCGTCGTCGAGGCGATCGACGTGTTCGCCTCCCGCCCAGACGCCACCCGTGCGGGCATGCGTTCCGCGGCTATCGTCGAGGTCGCCCGACGGTCGTTCCGTCAGGCCTGACGAGTTCATTCACATCGGTCACTGACGACGGCTCGGGCACCGGATCGAACATCGCCACGCGGAGCGGAACACGACCATCGCAGTTCGGGAGCCCGGCGAACGAATCGACTCGCACCACTCCGTTGCCATCACGCTCGAGCCGGTACTCGACTCCGTACCCGGCATCGAGGCTGCCGAGCGATCGCCCCGGGGTCATGGTCCAGTTGCGCGCCTTGCAGCCGCGGACAGCTGCCACGTCCTCACCGTTGTTCCCGTTGCCCAGTTCGACCTCTGTGGGTGCGAACGGCCAGGGGCCGGCGAAGAGGTCGGTGTCGTGGTTCTGGCGGAGCGTCTCCATCGCCACGCTGGCGAGGCGATCGATGTAGGAAGGCGTCGCGCTGTGAGCGAGTTCGGGGATGCTGAAGTCGTTCCGGTTGCGCGCCACAGCCTCCGCTTCGAGCTCTGCGCGGACTGCTCGTACCCAGGGGTCCTTCTCGAGCGGCCCCGATGGTGCTGCGCCAACCCACCGGACGTCTGGGTAGACGGCCGGGGGCTCGTCTTCGGCGCATCCTGCGAGCGTGAGGACTGCGCAGCCGATCGCAAGCGGCACCCACACCACACGCCGCAGCCGACGACGTCTTCCGCGGCTCGAACTCCCCGATGCCACTGCTGCGAAGCGCTGTGTCCCCGACTTCCCCCAGGTCGCCATGGAGTCGAATCTACACACCGGGGTGTCCGGCCCGACGGTGCTGCGCCCCGAGATGCCCGCGCGGGTGCAGATCGTCACGGGACCACCTGACGGTCTGGAGGCCGCTTGCGGCGCCGCCCCGTGCCTCCTGTCCGTCATCTGGTCGCGCGGCCTGCGGCGACCACGCTCCAGAGCGCCCCGCCGACGAGGGTGACGGCGCAGGCGACGAACGCGGGAACGTCGTCGGCGCGTCCGAGTCCGACGGAGACCAGGCCCACGACCACCGTCGCGCCACCGGCGATGCTCGTCGGGACGACCGCTGCGCGGTGGCCGAGGAGCCAGTTCTCGTCGCTGCGCATGGTTGCCCTGGTGCGGATGCCGGCGATCCCGTTCCTGCCGATGACGCCGCGCGCCGGCAAGGCGACTAGGACGACGGTTAGCGCGGCGGCGACGATCTCGATGGCGATCATGTGCGGTCTCCTTCCGGGGTCGTTGCGCGCTCAAGCGGACTTGCAATGCACCCGCTGCGTCGCACGAGTCCAACCTGCCGGTATCCGGTGAAATACGCAAGGGGTTGAGTCGGCGAGAAGTGGGCAGCGCGGCTGTGGGGGTACTCATTGCGCTGGTGCGAGGTCGTGCGCTTCGCTTGCCGAGACCGCCGGACCGTCGGACCGTCGGCGGCAGTGTGAGGGGTGCAGGTGCGGACGAGCAGGCTGCCGGGGCGTTCGCCGCTCCTGACGCGCACCCTCGCTACGACCATCGTGGTGACAGCTGGGCTGGCACTGATGACCGGGTGCAGCTCGCCCGACCTGCCGCCGTCGTCAGCGTCTCCGGTCGAGGTGACGAAGGCGTACCTCGCTGCGGCCGAGGCGCAACGGTGTGACGTGACGAAGGCGTTGACGCTCGACAGCACGTGGGCGTGGTGCCGGAACCCGACGCTGCGGAAGTACACCGTCGCGGACAAGGCGGAATCGGTGCCGTTCAACCCCGGCCACACGACAGAGTCCTGCGTCGACACGACGGTGACGAGTCGAGCGTCGGAGGAATCGGAGCCGATGAACGGGACGCGCACCTGGAGCTTCTGCTTCACGAAGACGGCGTCCGGATGGCGGCTCACGGACCAGGGACAGGGCTAGGGCGTCCGCCCCTCCCGTGTCGGCCGGAAGGGCCAGGCGTCAGCGTGCGTGTGTGGCACCGCGACGACCTGGACCGCGTCCCGGTAGACGATCCGACCCGGCGAGCGGGTCACGAGCTGCATCCACGGGATCCCGTGGCGGTCGAGGAGTTCCAGGTACGGGCCGACCATCTCGAGCAGCTCGACGGCGTCGGCGGCGAACCAGGCCCGGGCCCCGGGGTTGCGGGTCTCGTCGTAGCAGTCGGGCTGCACCGTGGTCGGGTCCGTGTACATCGCGGTCGCGTGCAGGTTCGCTTCTCGGAGCCACCTGGTCTCGGCGTCACTGAGCCTGCCGTCCCGCTGCAGACCGTTGGCGAGGGCGAAGACCCCCGGGAACCGCCCGCGACGGTTGGGAACGGCGCTCTGGTACCGGACGAACTCGCTCACGACAGCGAGCGTAGGAGGCTGTGCAACGCTGCACCGACTCCGCGGATCACTGCACGGCGCTCCACTCCTGGGGGAGCGCAGTCGTGCCCCACGCCGGGTCGGGCACCCAGCCGGACCAATCGGTGTCGAACGGGAAGCGCTGCGCGACCGCGAGTTCGGTGGCTTCTTCGCCAGCGCGCTCGATGATCGCCCGCATCGCCGCCGGCCAGTACCCGCCGGCCGCGTAGAACTCGAGCTCGTCTTCGTCCTTGTACCGGACGGACCACGAACCGTCGGGTTCGGTGGTCGCCACCACGTCGAGTGTCCAGTCCTGACTGTCGAACCCGATCGGCGTCCGCACCCACGGCAGCTCGAGGTTGACGTACCAGTCGGGAAGCCAGTCCGACCCGTCGTGCCAACGCCAGACGGACCAGCGCGTTCCCTTCTGATGGACGCGGACGACGCTGGAGCCGACCCACCGGTCGTCGACGTAGGAGCCGTCCCAGTCCTCGGGAAGCACGAGGCGTCCGTTGGGGCCGCTCCCGACGCCCGCTCGTCGTCGGACGGCCGAGCCGACCGTCGTGGCGACCACCGCGAGCTCGTCGTCGTCCACCAGGACCCGGCCGGCGACCGCGAAGCCGACCGCTTCGCCGCGCTCGCCGAAGTCGTTGAGGCTTCGGAGCGCAACGGGAGTCCCCGAGGGGAACGGATCAGTCCTGGTGTCGGATCGCGCAGCGTCGGTCATCCACCGATGGTGCCACGGCGCAGTCTTCGGAACGGCTGACTCACCGCCGCACGTACCGGTGCTCCGGCCGCCCCGCAGCCCCGTACCGCAACTGCATCGCCACCGTCCCGTCGGCCGTGAGCTGCGCCAGGTACCGCTGCGCCGTCGCCCGCGAGACCCCGATCGCCGCAGCGACCTCGGCGGCCGATCGTTCTTCACCGGCGACGAGCTGCTCGAGCACCAGCGCAGCAGTGGCCGCCCGGGACGGGGATGCCCCACCGCTGTCCCCGGCGTGCAGGATCCGGAACGCCCGCTCGACGGCTTCCTGGTCGAGCGTCGACCGCTCGTCGAGCACGTTCCGCGACCGCGCGTACGCCTGCAGCCGCTCGGCCAGCACCCCGGCTGCGAAGGGCTTGATCAGGTAGGCGAGCGCTCCGCTCCGCATCGCCCGGCGCACGGTGCCGGAGTCCGAGGCCGCGCTCAGCACGAAGGCGTCGGCGCCGGTGTCGATCGACCGCAGCAGGTCGAGGCCGCTGCCGTCGGGCAGGTACACGTCGACGAGCACCAGGTCCACGGCTCTGCTCGACAGCGCGGAGCGGGCGGCCGCGAGGGTCCCGACGGGCTCGAGCGCCCGGAACCCCGGTACCTGGTCGACCTGCCGCCGGTGCAGGTCTGCGACGTGGAAGTCGTCGTCGACCACCAGCACGGTGAACACGGAACTCACGACACCACTCCTTCCAGTCGGGCGCAGAACACCGCGCCGTGGTCGTCGCCGCCGGGGGAGGCGAGCCACACGTCGCCACCGTGCCGCCGGGCGATCTCCCGCGACAACGGCAGTCCGATCCCGAGCCCGTGCACCTGCGCGACGTCCCCGGACGCGGCGGTCGCCGCACTTCGGACGAACAGCGAGTCCGCGGCACCGTCCGGCACCCCCGGCCCGGAGTCCATCACCGACAGGTGCAGGGTCGTGCCGTCGTCGAGCACCTCGACCTCCACCCACGGGGAGCCCCCGTCACGCGTGCGCTCGTCCCCGCGGAGGGCCGCCGTCACCGCGTTGTCCACCAGGTTGCCGAGCACGGTCGTGACGTCGCCCGGCTCGGTGATCGTCCCCTGCACGAGCGTCTCCGCCCCGACCCGCAGCAGCACCCCGCGCTCGGCGGCCTCGACGCCCTTCGCCCCGAGGAACGCCTGCAGGTACGGCTCGGTCAACCGGTCGGCGTGCTGCACCGGGTAGCGCAGCGGTCCGCGCTCCTGCACGTCCGCCAGGTACGCCCGCGCCCGTGCGGTCTCGCCGATGTCGAGCAGCCCCGAGATCGCGTGCAGTCGGTTCGCGAACTCGTGGCGTTGCGCCCGGAGCGCTGTGCTCATCGCTCCGACGGCGTCGAGCCGCCGGGTCAGGGCTTCGACGTCGGTGCGGTCGCGCAGGACAGCGACCCGGCCCAGGTCGCGTCCGTCGCGGGACACGGTGCGGACGTCGACGAGCAGCACCCGGTGCCCGGCGACGATCGTGGCGCTCGCCGGAGCGGCGGAACCCCCGTCGAGCATCGACCCGAGCGGCGCGGGCAGGTCGAGGGAACCCACCGGCTGCCCGACCGGGTCCGCCAGCCCGAGCAACTGCACGGCTTCGGGGTTGCAGACGGTGACGGCCCCCGACGGGCCGATCGCGATGACGCCTTCACCGACCCCGCCGAGCACGGCCTGCTGGTTCTGCACGAGCGTCACGAGCTCCTCCGGCTGCAGCCCGAGCGTCAGCCGCACCAACCTGCGTCGGATCAGCACCGACGCGATCAGCGCGAGCAGGACCGCCGCCAGCCCGGCACCGATCACCGGCATGCTGTCCTCGACCAGGGTGTCGTAGACGCGTGCCCGGGTGAACCCGACGCTCACCTCGCCGACGACGGTGGACTGCCTGGAGGCGCGGCTCGTCCCCGCCCCGCCGGCTGCGGGTGCGGAGACGGGCACCTTCGCCCGCGCCGACTCGCCGAGCGTGCCGCGGGCCCAGGACACGGTCTCGCGTCCGGCGAGTGCGGCGTCGGGGGAGGTGCTCACCATCTCGCCGATGCGGTCGACGTCGGGGTGGGCCAGCCGGACACCCCGGTCGTCGGTGACCACGACGAAGAGCGCCCCGGTCCGGCGCTGGGCGGCAAGGGCAGCACGCTGGACGGGCCCGTCGGCGAGGGTCGCTCGGTCGAGGACGGTGCCGTCGACGCTGAGCCGGGCGACCGCGGCCCGGACGTCGGACTGGGCGGCGACGCTCTGCGCGATCGCCAGTGCGGTCCCCTCGGCAGCGCGCTCGAGCCGGGTGACCTCGATCCGGACGAACACGGCACTGGTCAGGGCGACGACGGCGACGACCACGGCGAGCTGCAGGACGAGCACCTGGGTGGCGAAGCGGAGCCTGGGGCGCCGTGAACGGTCGTCGGTCACGACCCCAGCGTACGGAGGGTGCGCCGACCTGCTTGCGCACAATGCGCAGAATGCGGTCAACGCGCGATGGTGCGCCAATGTGCAGAAGCGCGCCGCGCCTCCAGGCCGGGTCGTAGCGTGCCCGGACCGCCAGACACGGACGAAGGAGTCCTGATGCTCGTCATCCTCGGGTACGCGATGGTCCTGACCTTCATGGTCCTGATCATGACCAAGCGCATGTCGCCCATGCTCGCGCTGATCATCGTGCCGACCGTGTTCGGCCTGTTCGCGGGGGCGGGCCTGGGACTCGGCGACATGGTGACCGAGGCGATCGGCACCCTGGCGCCGACGGCTGCGCTCCTGATGTTCGCGATCATGTACTTCGGGCTGATGATCGACGTCGGCCTGTTCGACCCCCTCGTCCGGTTCATCCTGCGGGTGACCGGCAACGACCCGGCGAAGATCGTGCTCGGGACGGCCCTGCTGGCGGGCGCGGTCTCGCTCGACGGGGACGGCTCGACGACGTTCATCGTGGTGACCGCGGCGATGTTGCCCATCTACCTGAAGCTCGGCATGAGCCCGGTCGTGATGACGTGCGTCGCCGGTCTGACGAACGGCACGCTCAACATCGTGCCGTGGGGTGGTCCCACCGCCCGGGCCGCCGCTGCACTGAAGATCGACCCGACGGACATCTTCGTCCCGCTCGTGCCGTCGCTCGTGGTGGGGCTGCTGCTGTGCTTCACGTTCGCGTGGACGATGGGGCTGCGGGAGCGGAAGCGCCTCGGGCTGATCGAGTTCACCGAGGCCTCGCGGGGTGCAGGGGTGCCGGAGCGCGCGAACGCCCGGGCCGGGTCGCGCGTGCTCGCGGCGGTCGGCGGGACCGGCGGCGGGATGTTCACGAGCCCCACGGTCGCGCTCGGGCTGCGCGGCGGGAAGGCCGACGGCCGACGTGCGGACGGCGACGGCGTGGACGGAACCGGTGCGACGGACGAGGGCGCGGGCACCGGCACGATGGCCGAGACGATGCTCGACCCGAACCGTCCGACCCTGCGCCCGAAGCGCATCTGGTTCAACCTGGCACTGACCGTCGCCGTGATGGTGGCGCTCGTGATGGGCCTGCTGCCGCTGCACTTCGTGTTCATGATCGGCACGGCGATCGCCCTGCTCGTGAACTTCCCGCAGCTCAAGCAGCAGACCGCGCAGATCGTCGCGCACGCCCCGAGCATCGTCGGTGTCGTGTCGATGGTGTTCGCCGCCGGGGTGCTGATCGGGGTGCTCGACGGCACCGGGATGGTCGCTGCGATGGCCGACTGGCTCGTTGCGGTCATCCCGGACTCGATGGGCCCGTACCTGGCGGGCATCACCGGCATCCTGAGCATGCCGCTGACGTTCTTCATGAGCAACGACGCGTTCTACTTCGGGATCCTGCCGGTGCTGTCCGAGAGCGCTTCGGCGTACGGGATCACACCGGCGGAGATGGCCCGTGCCTCGGTCGTCGGGCAACCCGTGCACATGCAGAGCCCGCTCGTCCCCGCGATCCTGCTGCTGGTGTCGCTCGCCAACGTGAACCTCGGCGACCACCACCGGAAGGTGCTGTGGCGGGCCGCCGTGGTCGCGATGGCGATGCTCGTGGTGGCGATCGTGGTGCGGGTCATCCCGTTCGGGTGATCTGACCGCCACGCCGGAGTGCGCCGGGCCGGCTCAGGCGGGGTCGAGCTCGCGCGTCAGGGCTGCGACGAAGTCGTCGACGTCCTGCTCCGAGGTGTCGTACGCGCACATCCACCGCACCTCGTTGCGGCTGGCGTCCCAGTCGTAGAACCGGAAGTGCTCCCGCAGCCGGTCGGCCACGCCGGCGGGCAGGGTCGCGAAGACCCCGTTCGACTGGGTCTGCTGGCTGAAGCCGACACCTCGGATGCTGCCGTCGGCGATGCCGGCCTCGAGTGCACCGCGCAGGCGGGCGGCCATCGCGTTGGCGTGCCCGGCGGAGCGCAGGTACAGGTCATCGCTGAGCATGGCGATGAGCTGGGCGGAGACGAACCGCATCTTCGACGAGAGCTGCATGTTCATCTTGCGCAGGTAGTGCAACCCCTCGGACGCGGAGGGGTTCAGCACGATGATCGCCTCGCCGTGGAGCATGCCGTTCTTCGTCCCGCCGAAGCTCAGCACGTCGACGCCGGCGTCGGTGGTGAAGTCGCGCAGGGGCACCCCGAGCGATGCCGCGGCGTTCGAGATGCGGGCGCCGTCCATGTGCAGCGTCATGCCGAGCGAGTGCACGTGGTCGGCGATCGTCCGGATCTCGTCCACCGTGTAGGCGGTGCCGAGCTCGGTGGTCTGGGTGATCGACACGACGAGCGGCTGCGCACGGTGCTCGTTGCCCCAGCCCCAGGCCTGCCGGTCGATGCGCTCGGGGGTGAGCTTGCCGTCCGGTGCATCGACCGTCAGCAGCTTGATGCCCCCGATGCGCTCGGGTGCTCCGGCCTCGTCGGTGTGGATGTGCGCGGTCGAGGTGCACACCACCGCACCCCAACGCGGCAGCATCGACTGCAGGCCGACGACGTTCGCGCCGGTCCCGTTGAACACCGGGAACGCTTCGGCCTGCGACCCGAAGTGCTGCCGGACCACCTCGTGGAGACGCGCCGTGTAGACGTCCTCGCCGTACGCGGTCTGGTGTCCGTCGTTGGCCTCGGCGATCGCCGCGAGGATCTCGGGGTGCACGCCGGCGTAGTTGTCCGAGGCGAAGCCCCGCAGGTCCAGGTCGTGGAGTCGGAGGGTCACTCGCTCATCCTAGGTTCGGGGGATCAGGCGGCCCTGAGCGACGGTCGCACCCGCGTCGCGGGCCGCGTGATCGGTACGGTGGTCGCCATGGCCCGATTCACGCCCCCTGCTGCCGACGCGATGCGCGCACGACTCCTGCTCGCCGCGCGGGACGAGTTCGCCGCGGTCGGACTGGCCGCGGGCAGGGTCGAACGGATCGGCGCGGCGGCGTCGAGCAACAAGGCGCAGGTCTTCCACTACTTCGGCAGCAAGGAGGGCCTGTTCGACGCCCTCGTCGCGGAGACCGTGACCGAGACGTTCGCCGACGCCCCACTCGACACCGCCGACCTCGCCGACTGGGCCGGGCTGGTCCACGACTCGTACGTCCGTCGCCCCTGGGCCCAGCGGCTCGCGACCTGGCACCGCCTCGAGCGCGCCGACGTCCCACTCGAGTCCGTCGCGACCAGCTACGCCGACGCGGTGGCCGAGGTCGAGCACGCGCAGCGCGCCGGGGTCCTGCCGCGGGCGTTCCGTCCCGCGGTGCTGCTCGGGCTCGTCCTGCACACCGCGGCGTTCTGGAGCGCGACCGCTCCGGAGTACGAGCCGCTGGTGCAGGCCGTGACGCCGCCGCGGCGTCGCCAGGTCGTGGTGGACGCGGTGACGGCGCTGCTCGGCGGGAAGTCCTGACCGAGGGCTCGACCGGCACCAGCGCGACCGCGATCGGACCGGGCGGGCGGGACGGAGCCGCGCCGGGCCTCCTGTCCGTCCCTCAGCCGGTTGCGCCGGCGGCGACCCGCAGCGTCCGCTCCGCGTCGTCGAGGTAGACCGCGAGCAGTGCCGAGGCGGCGTCCTGGTCGCCACCGCGCAACGCGGACACGATCGCGTCGTTGCGTTCGACGAAGTCGGCGTGGAACGACGCCGGGTCGGCGGTGGTCAGGAACGCGAGTCGCATCTCGGCGAGCAGGCCGTCCATCAGGGCGTGGATCCGCTCGCTCGGCACCGCGCGCACGAGTTCGGTGTGGAACCGGATGTCGGCGGTGCCGACGGCGCCCCAGTCGCCCGCGGCTGCTGCGGCCCGGGCGTCCGCGACCGCTGCGGCGGCCGCGGCAAGGGCTGGCGAGTCGGGGGAGCAGGCACGCACAGCGGCTTCCTCGAGAACCCGCCGAGCCGCGTAGAGATCGGTGACGTCGGCGGCGGAGAGTCGTCGGACGAACACCCCGCGGTTGAACACGTGCTCGACCAGTCGGTCGCGGGCGAGCAGCCGGAATGCCTCGCGCAGGGTGTTCCGCGACACCCCGAGCTGATCGCTCAACCGCTCCTCGGACAGCTGCGCCCCGGGGGAGAAGTCGCCCGACGCGATCATGGTGCGCAACCGCGTGGCCGTGGAGTCAGCGCCGCCGACGGTTCGGGTCATGGCACCGATCCTGGCACGGGCGGCGTTTGTGAAGGGCGTGTTACAGAGCAGAACCGGCTCTTGCGATTGTTGAACAATGCGGTCCAGACTGTCCCGCATGTTCGTCCTCATCGGCGTCGCCGTCGTCATCGTCGGCTTCGCGTTGCGCGTCAACGCGCTCCTCGTCGTCACGGTCGCGGGCATAGTGACCGCGGCCATCGGCGGGATCGGTCCCGTCGGCATCCTCGACGCGTTCGGCAACGGGTTCGCCTCGAGCCGGTCCGTCACGACCTTCGCGCTCGTCCTGCCCGTCATCGGCCTGATCGAGCGCTACGGCCTGCAGGACCAGGCGAAGCGTCTGATCGCGAAGCTCGACAAGCTCACGACGGGTCGTCTGCTCGCCGGCTACCTGGTGATCCGGCAGGTCACCGCGGCGGTCGGCCTGACCAGCATCGGTGGCCCGGCGCAGACCGTCCGCCCGCTGGTCTACCCGATGGCCGAGGGCGCGGCGACGAAGAAGTACGGGCGGATCGATGACCGCATGCGCGAGAAGATCAAGGGCTACTCGGCCTCGTCCGACACCGTCGGGGTGTTCTTCGGCGAGGACGTCTTCGTCGCGGTCGGCTCCATCCTGCTCATCACGACGTTCGTCGACGCGACCTACGGGCTGTCGCTGGAACCGATCGACCTGGCCCTGTGGGCGATCCCGACGGGCATCGCGGCGCTGATCGTCCACGGCGGACGCCTGCTGCTGTTCGACCGCCGACTCGACAAGATGGCGGCGGACGCCCGTGCCGACGCTCCGACCCTGGGGGCCGCAGCGTGATCACCAGCGAATGGCTCTACTGGCTCATCGGCGCGTTCTTCATCGCCGTCGCCGTCCTGATCGTCACCGACACCGCGCACGCGAAGCGCGTCGGCAACGCCGCGTTCTGGGGCATCCTCGGCCTGTCGTTCTTCGCCGGCACGTTCGTCGCCGCTGGCAGCATCCCGGCGTGGACGCTCGGCATCGCCGTCCTCGTGATGGTCGCGCTCGCCGGACTCGGCTTCACCGGCACGACCAGCCGCACCCGGGTCGCGAGCATCCCCGGCGCCGGTACCGGTGCGGAGACCGGCCCCGCCGAACCCACCGGCGTGACGCAGAAGATCACGAGCGCGGGCAGCGGCAGCACGAGTGTGCTCGCCACCACCAGCCCGGACGAGCGTGCCGCGTTCGCGACGAAGTACGGCAACCGGCTCTTCATCCCGGCCCTGGTGGTGCCCGTGGTCGCCGTGCTGGTCGCGACGCTCGGCCCGCTCGTCTCGTTCGGCGGCGAACCGCTGCTGGCCGAGGGGAGCGCGACCCTGACCGGCTTGGGCATCGGCTCGGTCCTCGCCGTGGTCGTGGCCGTGTTCGTCCTGCGCCCGCCGAAGATCGCCACCCCGATCCGCGAGGGCGGTCGGCTCCTGCAGGCGATCGGCTGGGCGGCGCTGCTGCCGCAGATGCTCTCGACCCTCGGCATCGTCTTCACCCAGGCGGGGGTCGGCGACGCGGTCGGCACGATCATCAAGTCGGTCCTCCCCGACGGCTCATTGCTCGCCGCAGTGGTCATCTACTGCCTGGGCATGGCCCTGTTCACGATCATCATGGGCAACGCGTTCGCCGCGTTCCCGATCATGACGGCCGCGATCGGCTGGCCCGTCCTGGTGCAGGGCTTCGACGGCAACCCGGCCGCGATCTTCGCGATCGGCATGCTCGCCGGCTTCTGCGGCACGCTCGTCACCCCGATGGCCGCGAACTTCAACCTGGTGCCGGCCGCCCTGCTCGAGATGCGGGACAAGTACGGCCCGATCAAGGCGCAGATCCCCACCGCCGCCATCCTGCTCGTCGTCAACATGGGAGTCATGTACCTTGTCGCATTCTGATGCCGCCCCGATCGACCTGACCCGGGCGGCCTGGGCCGACCGCTTCGCGGCCGTCGCCGCGGACAACACGACCCGTGAGTACCCGTACGCCGCGCACCACGCGACGTCCGGGCCGGACGACCGGGCACTGCCCGTCGAGCTCCACCCCGCCTTCGCCACGTCGTACGACTGGCACTCGTCGGTGCACATGCACTGGCTCGCGGCGCGCCTGGTCGCGCACGGTCTGCCCACCGACCTGGAGGCCCGGCTCACCTCGATCCTGCAGGCGCACCTCACGACGGATCACCTGGCGACCGAGGCCGCTTACCTGCGCGAGACACCGCACTACGAGCGCCCCTACGGCTGGGCCTGGCTCGCACGGCTCGCCGCCGAGGTGTCGGCATCCGAGGCGCCCGCCGTCCGGGCACTCGCACCGGGGTTCGCGCCCGTCGTCGACGTCCTCGAAGACCTGGTCGTCCGGTGGATCGACGGTGCCGCGCACCCGGTCCGGCACGGCGTGCACTCGAACTCGGCGTTCGGGCTGCTGCTCGTGCTCGAGGCCGCCCGGTCACTCGACCGTCCGGCCCTGGCGGCAGCGGTCGAGGGGGCAGCACGGGACTGGTTCGGCGCGGACGCCGGGTGGCCGTTCGCCTGGGAGCGGAGTGGGCACGACTTCCTGTCCGCCGGTCTCGCCGAAGCCGACCTGATGCGTGCGGTGCTGCCCGCTGCGGAGTTCGCGACGTGGGCCCGTGGCTTCTTCGCCGCGGTGCAGCCGGGCGACGCGATCCTGCGGTCGACGGTGGTGCGCGACGAGAACGATCCGCAGCAGGTGCACCTGTTCGGGCTCGACCTGTCGCGGGCGGGATCGGCCCGGCGCATCGCGGACGCACTCCGTGCCGGCAGCTCGGACGACTCCTGCATCGCGGACCTGCTCGACGACGCCGCCGACCGGCTGCTGACCTCCGGGCTCGCGGCGAGCGTGGGCGAGGAGTACTACTCCACCCACTGGCTGGCGAGCTTCGCCTGGGACGCCATGGAGGCCCGGGAGCACGCCGCTCGATGACCGGCTTCGGGGTGGTGATCGTCTGCGGACACACTGAGGATCCGGAGGTACCTTCGGGGCCATGAGCGATCCGAAGGACGACGAGACCCTCGACGACTTCCGCGAGGCGCAGGAGACCGACTACGAACCGGAGCCCACCGTGCTCGACCCCGACGACCTCCCGGTGGTCGACGACGCGAACGACGAAGTGCTCCCCGACGACGAACGGCCGGTGCCGCTCGACACCGACGACGACGTGGTCTGACCGACCGCGGCCGACGCCGACCCATGCGCCGTGGGGCGGGGCCGGTGTCGGCTCAGTGGAGCGGGATGGTCCGCGCGAAGGTGCGGGTGACCGGTGTCGCTTCGAGGAACGGTGCCATCGCCGGAGCACCCTCGGGCGTCGCACGCCAGGCCACGTACGTGTCGTGGTCCGCGGCGGTCGTCCACGACTCGACGACGACCATGCGCGCCGGGTCCTCGTCGTCGACGAGGACCTCGAGCGACTCCAGGCCGTGGAACGACGCGGTCTGTTCGAGCGTCTCGCGGATCGCACCCTGGAGCGCGTCTTCGGGGGCGTCGCTCTGGAACTGGACCTCGAGCAGGACGGTGATCGACATGGGGAACCTTTCGTCAGCGGTGTCCAAGCCAACTCCGGACCCCCTGCGCTTGTTCCGGGTCGGTCAGTCGAGGATGCGGAACCGGAGCGGATCACCAGGCCGGAGCTGCGCGGCACGGTCGACCGACCGGGGCGTCAGGACCGCGACGACCGGGTAGCCGCCGGTGACCGGGTGGTCGGCGAGGAACAGCACGGGGAACCCCTCGGGCGGCACCTGCAGCGATCCCGTCTCGACACCCTCGCTCGGCAGCTCGCGTGTCACGGAGCGGGCGAGCGGCGTCGCAGCCGTGGTGCGGACCCCCACGCGGTCGCTGTCCGCACTGACGGCGAAGTCCTGACCGGTCAGGGTCGATCGCCACTCCGGGGTGAACCAGTCGTCGCGCGGCCCGGGCACCACGTCGAGCACGACCGGCTCGTCCGGCCACCGCGGTTCGGGCTGCGGCACCGCGTCGACGACCGGCCACGAGACCCGGGCTCCGCCGACCGGCAGGAGGTCGCCGGCCGACAGCGGCGGCGGACCGAGGCGCGCCAGGGAGTCCCACGAGCGGCTGCCGAGCACCGGTTCCACCGCGAAGCCCCCGAGGACCGCGATGTAGGCGCGCAGGCCCACGGTCGCGGTGCCGATACGGAGCGTGTCGCCCGGGGCCAGCAGCAGCACCTCGTGCGAGGCCGCCCCGCGGACCGATCCGTCCGCCCGCTCGACCTCGACCGGGCAGGCCGCGCCGGTGGCGGCCGCCACCACGTACGCGTCGGTGCGGAGCGTGACGGAGCCGAGCACGGCCTCCAGGACGGCCGCGTCGGCACGGTTGCCGACCAGTCGGTTGGCGAGTGCCGCGGACCCGCGGTCGGCCGCGCCGGCCGCCCCGAGGCCCATGTCGCTGAAGCCCGGGCGACCGAGGTCCTGCGTGGTCACGCCGTAGCCGACCTGCACGACGGTCAGCGCGCTCATGCCGCACCCGCCACGACGAAGCGGACGAGGGTGCCGGCTGGCGCGAGCGCCGGGGGCGTGCGCTCGAGCGACCACATCGGCACGTCGGTGCGGCCGATGAGCTGCCAGCCGCCGGGCGAGGTCCGCGGGTAGACGGCGCTGAACTCGCCGGCCACCGCGACGGCACCGCTCGGGACGGCCGTGCGGGCGGTGCTGCGGCGGGGCAGGTCGAGCGGTCGATCGCTGCCGGTCAGGTAGCTGAAGCCCGGGGCGAAGCCACAGAAGGCGCTCGTCCAGAGCTGCCCGGTGTGCCACGCCACGAGTTCGTCGCGCCGCATGCCGGTCAGTTCGGTGACGGTGTCGAGGTCCTCGCCGTCGTAGGTGACGGGGATGACGAGCGGTTCGGCGTCGTGCGCTTCGAGCGTGGCGCTGACCGGGATGACGTGCGCCAGCTCCGAGCGGAGCCGACCGGCGTCCGTCGTCGCGGGGTCGAACCGGAACAGCAGCGTCCGGGCGCCGGAGACGACCTCGGTCAGGCCGGGCAGGGAGGCCTCGTCGAGCCCGGCGCGGAAGGCGACGACCTCGGCGAGGGACTCGAACGTGGCGAGGAGTGCGGTGCCGCCAGCGGAGCGGACGTCGGGACCCGTCACGGCGCGAGCGGTGCGGGCAACACGAACGGCGCGATCGTCACGCCGTGCTCGGTCAGGAGTGCTCGGATCGCACGGGCCATCGCGACCGCGTCGGGGGAGTCGCCGTGCACGCACACCGAGTCGGCACGCACCGCGATCTCGGACCCGTCGACGGCGATCGCGACGCCGTCGGTGACCATGCGGAGCACCCTCGCCGCGACCTCGTCCGGGTCGTGCAGCACCGACCCCGGCTGCTTCCGGGACACCAGCGAGCCGTCGGGTTCGTAGGCGCGGTCGGCGAAGGACTCGCTCACGGCGCGGAGCCCGTGTCGTTCGGCCGCCAGCAGCAGTTCCGACCCGGGCAACGCCAGCACGGCGAGCGACGGGTCGACGTCGGCGACGGCGCGGACGACCGCCTCGGCCTGCACCGGGTCGGCGCAGGCGGTGTTGTACAGGGCGCCGTGCGGCTTGACGTAGGTGACGGCCGCGCCGGCGACGTGCGCGGTGGCCGCCATCGCCCCGAGCTGGTGGACGACGTCGGCGTACAGCTCGTCCGGTGTGACGTGCACGGGGCGGCGGCCGAAGCCGATCAGGTCCCGGTAGGCCACGTGGGCGCCGATCGCCACACCGCGTTCCGCGGCGGCGCGGGCGGTGGTGAGCATGATCGTCGGGTCGCCGGCGTGGAACCCGCACGCGACGTTGGCGCTCGAGACGACGTCGAGCATCGCGGTGTCGTCGCCCATGGCCCAGGCGCCGAAGCCCTCGCCGAGGTCGCTGTTCAGGTCGATCGTCGTCACGGGTGCTCCCTGTCGTCGCGGGTTGTTGAACAATCTACCGAGAGCCCCGGCCCGTGTCATCCGCTTCCCCCGCTCGGACGGTGGATTCCGAGGCGGGGCACGTACTGTCCGAGTCCTCAGTACCCCGGTGGCGGTGCCGCCGGGTCGATCCCTGCACTGGAGCAGCTCATGACCGACAGCAGCAACACGCACGACGCCCCGAAGAACGACCCCGAGGGCACCGAGAAGCCGGGCGGCCTCGGCGACGACAACACCATCCCGAACAACCCCGACGGCCTGGCCGCGGGCCACTCGGGCGACGACTCGCACTTCAACCCGGAAGAGGACGGCGAGCAGTAGCGGCTCCTTTCCGGCCTGCGGGTCGATGCAGAACGACACCGTCGTTGTCCTCCGACAACGGCGGTGTCGTTCTTCGTCGGCACGCATCCGCACCGACGAAACAATCAGAGCAAAACCTTCCGGCCTGCGGTTTCCGGTGCTACAGTCCCGATCACCTAGCAGCGCTAGGTATTCGAGGGCCCCGAAGCCCCCTATGACTCGAGGAGGAGTCATGTCGACACCGTCGTCGAAGGAAGAACCCACCCGCGGCATCGCCGGGACCGCGTCCCCCGCGGTCACCGCAGCCGCCGGAGCCACCGCCACGGACGCTGCTGCGTCCCGAGCGTTCTCGGTCGAGGGCATCACACAGTCCGTCAGCACCGTCCGGGTGGGTCGCGGGTACCTCTGGGGCCTGAGCTTCGCCCAGTTCGGCCTGTTCGTCGCCCTGCTCACCCCCGTCTTCGTGAGCATGTCGATCAAGGCCACGGAGCTGAACCCGACGAGCCCCGAGACCGTCGTCGGCTCGGTCCTGCCGTTCGGAGCGCTCGGTGCCCTGTTCGCCAACCCGCTGTTCGGTGCGCTCTCCGACCGCACCCGAACGCGGTGGGGTCGTCGTCGCCCGTGGATGGTCGGCGGCGTCGTGGTCTTCGTCGGATCCCTCGCCTGGCTCGCGTTCTCGCCCGACGTGCTGCAGCTCACCCTGGCCTGGGTGCTCGCGCAGGTCTCCGCCAACGCGGTGCTCTCGACCCTGACGGCGAGCTTCGCCGACAACGTGCCGGAGTTCCAGCGCGGCAAGGCCTCGAGCGTCATCGCGCTGGCGCAGAACATCGCGATCCTCGCCGGGCTCTACCTGGCCGTGTACCTGGTCGGCAACCTGCCGGTCCTGTTCATCGCACCGGGTGTCCTGGCGATCGTCGCGGTCCTCGTCTACTCGTTCGTCGCCCGTGACGACCTGCCGACGACTCCGGTCAAGCCCTTCAGCTGGGTCAACCTGATCAGCTCGTTCTGGACGAACCCGATCAAGCACCGCGACTTCGGGCTCGCCTGGTGGGGCCGCTTCCTCATCACCTTCGGCACGTTCATGTTCACGACGTACCGACTCCTGTACATGCAGGACCGCATCGGGCTCCCGCAGGGCGAGGCAGTCGGGGTCGTCGCGTTCGGCGTGCTCCTGTACACGATCGCCCTGCTCGTCAGCGCAGCGGTCTCCGGCTGGGTGTCCGACCGGATCCAACGTCGCAAGGTCTTCGTCTGGGGCTCGACGGCCATGACCGCCGTCGGTCTGGTGATCCTGGCCCACGTCGACACGGTCGGCGGGTTCTACTTCGCCGAGATCGTCCTGGGCTTCGCCTTCGGCATCTACGCCGCCATCGACACGGCCCTGGTCGTCGACGTGCTGCCCGACCCGGAGCGCCCCGGCAAGGACCTCGGCGTCATCAACATCGCGAACGCGTTGCCGCAGTCACTCGCCCCCGCCGTCGGCCTGTTCCTGCTCGGTATCGGTGGTGGCCAGAACTACACGCTCATGCTCTGGGGTGCCGGCGTCGCCGTCATCCTCGGCGCCCTGGTGATCCTGCCCATCAAGTCGGTCCGCTGACCGACGCGACCGCCTGGAGGCGCGACCTGCGTCCGTGACGCACGCCGCGCCTCCAGGCGGTCACCTGCACCGCCGGTGACCGCTTCAGCGGGCGCCGTGCTGGCGCAGTGCGACGACGACCTCGTCGAGGAAGTCGTCGACCTGCCCCTGGTCGTACCCCTCGCGGAACTTCGTCGGCTGGAACCGCACATCCATGACCTGTTGCGGCGTGAGCGGGTCGACGGGCCGCCGCTGCTCGTACCCGGTCAGGGTGGCCTGGATCCGGTCGAGGAACGCATCGACCTGGCGCTGGTCGTACCCGTCGCGGAACTTGGTCGGTCGGAACCGCTTCTCGGACACCTCTCGTGCGAGCATGTGCTCCCCCTTCTGTCTGTCCGGCAATGCTCCCACGGGCCGGTTGCCGAGGGTCAGCGCTGCGGCGTCCGCTTGCCGAACAGTGCGTCGAGGAACCGCGAGAACCGGGACTCCGGCTCGTGGATCGTCTCGATCGAGCGGGTCGGCGACCGGAACGCCAGGTCGTGCAGCATGTTCCGCTTCGAGCCATCCCAGTTCGCGAACAGGTAGGTCCCGCCGATGAACGACATGCTCCGGACCGGCGCGCGCTTCCACGAGTCGGCAGCCACGTAGTACCCCGCGTGGCCGGCGCGGATGTGCTGGATCACGGTGTCCACGTCGATGACACCGGTCGGTGTCACGACGGCGGTGATGCCCGTGCGGTCGCGGGCGACGTACTCGATGAGGTGTTCGGTCACGATGGAACTCTTCGTCACGGTGGTGAGGCGCCACGGGGGAAGCGTGGCGAAGGGGATTCGGAACCGCCGTTGCTTCCGTTCCCAGAGTACGTCCGCCTCGGGCGCGGCGTTCCCCGATGTCCGCCGTTCGTCCGTGGAAGAGCGCTCAGCGGATGGGCGTGTGGTGGTCGGGCGTCCGGTGGTCGGGTGTCCGATCCGCCCACGCGGCGATGCGTTCGATCGTGTCGTCGAAGTCCCGCGTGCCGGGTCGGTTGAGGAACGCGTGACGGCTGTCCGGCAGGACGTGGCGTTCGACGGGGACGCCCGCGTGCACGAGGTCGCCCGCGAAGCGTTCACCCGACACACGCATGACGTCCCGCTCGGCGTCGACCATCAGGGTGCGAGGGAACCGGGTGAGGCCGTCGGACGCCGGGTAGACCGCAGCGGGGTGGCCGCCCGCGTACGCCCGGTTGCTCAGGTCCAACAGCACCGGGGCGTGCGTGAACCACCGGTGTCCGCGGACGAGTCGCCGCACCGCCCGGTCGCGGGGGAGTCGAGCGTGGAAGAACCCGTAGGTCAGCACGAGGCCGACCAGTGCCGGGGCGGTCGCGACCGCGGAGGCCGCCAAGCACGCACCGGCGCTCGCCCCGCCGAGCAGCAGGCCGGCGGACGGCGTCTCGTGGTGCAGGTGGCGGAGCACGGCCACGATCTCGTCCCGCGCGTGCGGTGCCCGTCGTCGCCCACGTGGTCCACCCCGGCCGAGCCAGGGCAGTCCGGGCAGCGGTCCGAGGCGGTAGTCGACGGTCACGACCGGCAGCCCGCGCTCGGCGAGTGCGCGTGCGACGGCGTCGGACTCCGGCAGGTCGAGGTCGCCCCGGAAGAACCCGCCGCCGTGCACCCAGACCAGGGTCGGGGATCCCGTGCTGGCGCTCGGATCGGCCGGTCGGTACCGACGGATGGGCACTGGTCCGTGTGGTCCGTCGATCTGGTCGTCCCGGACCTCGACCCGGACGGTCCCCTGGTGCATCCCCCGCATGGGAGCAGTGTGGCAGCACGTCGGCGGACGCCACAGGCACACCGCTGCAGCGTCCGGAGGGACACATCCCGGTAACGATGCGGGCGACCGTTCGGCGGCGCAGGCAGCGTGGAGGGATGCGCCTGACGAGAACCGCCCT
Organism: Curtobacterium sp. MCBA15_007; assembly: GCF_001864905.1. Classification (NCBI taxonomy): domain Bacteria; kingdom Bacillati; phylum Actinomycetota; class Actinomycetes; order Micrococcales; family Microbacteriaceae; genus Curtobacterium; species Curtobacterium sp. MCBA15_007. The sequence goes on along the minus strand of NZ_MJGM01000014.1, from coordinate 52,550 downwards.
GATCCTGACCACTGCGACCCTGGCCGCACTGCTGACGGGGTGCTCCGGCGCGGACGGGGCGGACGGCAGCGCGGCGACCCCGACCGTGACCGAGACCGTCACCGCCCCGCCCTCCGACGCCGCGAGCACGCCGACCTCGACGCCGACGCCGACACCGGCACCGACCCCGACCTGCGGGCCGACGAGCGGCGCCGAGGCTGCCGCCGCGGGCATCGCGGCCCTGCCACTGCCCGCCGGTCTCGAGGACGCGAAGTGGGACGCCGCGAACGCCGACTACTCCGGCTACGACGCCTGCGCGCCGCTGTCCTGGTCCGTGGTCGAACCCGAGTTCGCCACAGCCGGCTCCCCGTACGCGATCCTGCTGTTCCACGAAGGCCGGTACCTCGGCACCGCCACTGCCGAGCAGTACGCCTTCGAGCCGACGATCGAACGACGGAGCGAGTCGGCCGTGACGGTGACCTACAAGTTCGCGAAGGCGGGCGAACCGAACGCAGCACCCTCCGGCCGGACCACGGCCACCTTCACCTGGAACGACGAGACCGGCCGCGTCGACATGACGGGTGACACCCCGCCCGCTCAGTGACGGTCTGACGCCGCAGGTTCCACGCCCAGCTCCCGCTGCAGTCCGCGCAGGACCCGCACGAGGGTGGCGAGCTGGTCCGGTCGGGCCTCGAACCCCCGCCCGAGGGCAGGTCGCGGCTGCACGACCACATCGTCGCCGTCGGTCGTCGTGATCCAGATGCCGAAGTCGGCGCGCTGGCCGCGGGATTCCCGCGTCGCGACGGAGAACCGCCGGATGCGCGCCCACGGCAGGTCGAACACCGGCGCCTCCCGCGACGGTGCCCACGCGTGCAGGCCGAACTCGTCGGCGGTCCAGATCTGGGGCCGGGGTCTCGGGAAGTCGTCGGAGGTGCGCAGGCCGGACGTCGTGACGGGCAGGTGGAACCTGGGCGTCCTCCCCGCTCCGATGCGCGCCGACGTCCGTCGATCTGCTCGGCCGGCGGACAGCGTCGACACGGCCAGCAGCAGTCCGATCCCGACCACGATCAGCGGCCAAAACACGAACGCCCCCTGCTTCCGCGCGCTCTCGATGCCGCGCAGGAAGTCCGGGAACGCGAACTCTGCGACGAGCGCGGCGAGCCCCACCGCCGTGCTGATCGTCGCCGCGAGCAGCACCGGCCCCCGCTTCGGCATCTCCCCGTCGCGCAGTCGCTGCACCCACCGTTCCCCCGAGTAGTCCACCGTGCCATCCTGCCCGTCGCGCCGACGGACGGCCCGCGGGCACGACATGCTGTCCTCATGCAGTCCGTCCGTGCAGCCGCCCCCGGTGTCGCCCTCGCCGTCGCGATCGGCATCGTCGCCACCCTGGTCGGCCGGGTCGTCCCGGTGGTCGGCGGCCCCGTCCCCGCAGTCCTGATCGGTGCCGTGGTGGGGTGGCTCGTCCGGCGTCGCACCGGTGGCACACTCGCGGTGCTCGCCCCCGGGGTGAAGTTCTCGTCCAGCCGGGTGCTGCAGTTCGCGGTGGTCCTGCTCGGCGCGCAACTGTCCATCGGCGAGGTGCTGCGCATCGGCGGTGAGACCCTGCCGGTGATGCTCGCGACGCTCGTCGTCTGCCTGGTGGCCGCGTGGGGGATCGGTCGACTGCTCCGGGTGTCGGGCGCGCTCCGCACCCTGATCGGTGTCGGGACCGGCATCTGCGGCGCCTCGGCGATCGCCGCCGTCACGCCGATCATCGGCGCGGTGAGCGCCGACGTTGCCTACGCGATGTCCACGATCTTCCTCTGCAACATCGCCGCCGTCTTCGCCTTCCCGCTACTCGGGCACGCCCTCGGCCTCAGCCAGCACGCCTTCGGCGTCTTCGCGGGCACCGCCGTGAACGACACGTCGTCCGTCGTCGCCACCGCGACCGTCTACGGTCGCCAGGCGACCGACACCGCGGTCGTCGTGAAGCTGGTGCGCACCCTGATGATCATCCCGATCGTCATCGGGCTGGCCGGGCTGGAGGCCCGCCGCGCCTCCCGCGAGCAACTCGCCCCCGCCTCGGGGTCGGGCCGCGGATTCCGCGTGTTCCGCTTGGTGCCGTGGTTCCTGATCGGGTTCCTCGTGGTGGTGCTGCTCCGGACGGTCGGGGTCCTGCCCGCGTCCGTGGCACCGGGGTTCGCGACCGCCGCCTCGTTCCTCATCACGGTGGCGCTCGCCGCGATCGGCTGCTCGACGGACTTCGCGGCGCTGCGACGTGCCGGGTTCCGTCCGATGCTGCTCGGCATCGCGCTCTGGGTCCTGGTGGCGGGGACGAGCCTCGGCGTGCAGGCGGCGTTCGGGCTGCTGTAGGGGCTTGCCCGAGCCGGACCCATCGTTTATCGTTGCATCGAAATTCGATGGTATCGATGATCGACAGGGGAAGCAGCCATGACCACACCCGTCTACGAACCGCCCCGCGGGCGGAACTCCTACTTGGCCTACGTCGTTTCGTGCGCCATCGGCATCGTGTTCGTCGTCTGGCGGTACGTCGAACAGCTCGTCCAGTCGATCACCTCGGGCACGGTGGCGGTGCCGATCCGGATGCGTGAGACGAGGGCCATCCCGCAGCCCCCGGGTGGCGCGACGGTGACGTCCGACCAGCTCGTGCTCCGGGCGCCGGTCGCCGACCTGCCGGGTGGTGCGATCGGGTGCATCCGCGTCGGCGACGCCCTCGAGGTCCTGCTCGTCAGCGTCCTGATCGCCCTGGTGGCGGCGGTGGCCTGGAAGATCTCGCGCGGCGGGCTCTTCGACCGCTCGACCCCCCGGATCCTCGACTGGCTCGCCGGCGCGGTGCTGGCCGCCGGGTTCCTGCCGTCGTTCGTCCGCCGGATGGGGTGGAACTGGGTCGTGTCCGGGCTCGGCTGGGACGGGTACCTGCCCACGCCGGTGGTCGATCACCAGTTCCTGCCCGTGTACCTCGGCCTGCTCGTCGTCGTCTGCTTCCGGTTCGCGCTCACCGCCTCGCAGCGGATGGTGCGGGACCAGGCCGGGCTGGTCTGATGCCCCCGGAACAGGAGGACGGCCACGCGGTCGTCTGTCACCTCGACGATCTGCTGGCCGCGCGGGGGATGACCCTGACCGAGCTCGCCGACCGCGTCGGTGTGACCGTCGTCAACCTCTCGGTGCTCAAGAACAACCGGGCCCGCGCGATCCGGTTCTCCACCCTCACCCGACTGTGCGAGGTGCTCGGCTGCCAGCCGGGCGACGTCTTCTCGGTGCGCACGGACTGACGATCCCCGCCCGTGCCTCACGTGATCCGGGAGTCGATCACCGCCCGGTCGCCGCGGTACCGCGAGAACCCGTACTCGACGGGTGTCCCGTCGGCCAGGCACATCAACCGTTCGATGTGGAAGATCGCCTGGCCGGGATCGATGTCGAGCAGGTCGGCCGTCCACTGGTCGGCGTTCACGGTGCTCAGGAGCAACCGTCGTGCCTCCGGCCGCGCGCCGGCCTTCCTGACGAGCACGTCCGGCACGTACTCGGTGAGCGGTTCGGCGACCAGGTCGGGGAAGCGCTCGTGTGGGACCCAGCTCGTCCGGACCCGGCTCGGTTCGCCGTCGAACGAGATGAGGCTCTCGACGAAGAACGCGCTGCTGCCGGTCATCTCCAGGTTGCGCCGGACGGTCTCCGGCGCGGTCACCTGCTGCACGCACAGGTGCACGATGCTGAGCCGGGGCGACTCGAACACGCTGCCCCCGGCCGTCTCGCCGTAGATCGTGACCTCGTCGGACGTGCGGGCCAGGCTCACCGAGGCGACGGGCCGCACACCGAACGTGCCTGATCGCGGCGCACGGGTGAGCAGCCGCTGTTCCTTGAGCAACGCGAGGGCAGCTCGCAGGACGTTCCGCGTCGTGCCGTACAAGTCGAGCAGCTCCCACTCGTACGGCAGCGGACCGGTGAACCGCCCCGCGACGATGTCGGCCCGGATCAGGTCGGACACCTGGCGGGCCGCGTCGGATCGTCGGTTGAACCCGATCCAGTGCCCCGGCGTCGACGGTGTCGCCCCGACCCCCATGTCGGTCCAGGCAGCGGACGGGGCGAACCCCTCCGGCACGGTCCCGGTCACGAGGTCACCCCCACCGTCGACAGGTCGCCGGTCCAACCGGCCCACCGCAGGAACTCCCGGGCCAGCCGCACCGGGTAGTCGGGTGCCTGGATGTCGAGCGAGACGAACACGCGTCGGTAGAACGTCGGCCCGCCGAGCAGGTCCACGGCGATGCCGAGGTCGACGTCCGGTCGCAGGTCGCCCGCGTCCATCGCCCGCTGCAGCATCGCGTTGACCCGCAGCCGCCGGTCCAGGTGCCACTCGGCGACGGCCTCGGCGACCCGCGGCTCGTGCGACGCGGTCTCCACGATGAGCGGGAGCGCCCGACCGACCGGCGTCGCGACGAGGGCGTGCACCCATCCCCGGGTGAGTCCCAGGACACCCTCGGCGATCGGGGCGTCCTGCACCGTCGGGATGTGCGCCTCCATCAACCGGATCACGGTCTCGGTGAGCAGGACCTCCTTGCTCGACCACCGCCGGTAGATCGTCGCCGCACCCACGCCGGCCGCGTCGGCGACGGCCCGGATCGTGAACGCGCGGGGGTCGCCCTCGGCCAGGATCTCGACGCACGCGGTGTACACGGACTCGCCGACGGCAGCGCTCCGCGGCCGGCCCCGGACCGGCGCCTCGACTCGCGTCGTGGTGCTCATGCCGCGTCCCAGTGCTCGAGGACCTGGTCCATGGGCCAGACCTCGCCGATCTTGGCGGCGATGTCGAACAGGTTGGCCTCGTGCACGCTCGGCAACCGGTCGCCGACGGCTTCGCGCACGACGATCGGCACGAACCCGTACTGCATGGCGTCCGTGGCGGTCGCGCGGATGCACCCGCTCGTCGACAGCCCCGCGATGAAGAGCGTGTCGACGCCGCGGGCGACGAGGTCGGCGGCCAAGGACGTGCCGAAGAACGCGCTCGGGTACTGCTTGGGCACCAGGGTGTCGCCGTCGAGCGGTTCGAGCCCGTCGACGAACGCTCCGGTCGACGCGCCGGGCAGGTACGCGGCGAGTGCCGGCACCTTGCGGAAGAACACGCCGGCGTTGGACCCGTCGGCGGAGAGTGCCATCGTCGTGATCGCCACGTGCACCCCGGCGGCGCGGGCAGCGGTGGTGAGCTCCCGCATCCGCTCGACGGGTTCCTCGACGCCGGCGTAGAGCCCGCAGTCGGGGTCGACGTAGGCGCGGACCGGGTCGACGACGACGAGCGCAGCGCGTCGTCCTGGCTGCAGCGTGCCGGTGAAGCCGGCTGCCGCGTAGTCCTGGTGGTCGTCGGTCATGGCGTCCTGCTTCCGTCGTGGGTGGTCGTTGCCAGGGTGGGGACGGTCACGTGGACGCCCCCGGCTCGGGGATCGGCCCCGACCTGTCGGGCCGGAGTGGCGCCTCCCGGTCGGGAGGCCCGAACGGCCCGAACGCGACGATGAGCGCCCCCAGGGCCGCGCAGCCGGCGAACGTCAGCGCCGCGGCGCGGACGCCGTCGACGAACACCTGGACGTCGCCGGACGGCAGGCTGAGCAGGCTGCCGTCGTAGGCCGCAGCCGCCTGTGCCGCGGACAGGCCGCCCGTCGCGATCGCGAGGCCGAGTGCCGTCGAGAACAGGAAACCGGCGTTCTGCAGGGCCGAACGGATGGCGTTCGCGATGCCGCGGCGGTGCTCCGGGACGCGGGTCATCAGTGCCGACGTGCTCGGCGTCATGAACACGCCCGTGCCGACCCCGACGGCGCCGAGGCCGGTGGCGGTGACGGCGTAGGCGTCGCCGTCGGCGAGGGACACCGCGAGCACCGCGGCGCCGAGCGCGATCAGGAGCATGCCGATGGTCGACAGCGTCCGCGCGGCGACCCGGCGGGCGAGGAACCCGGCGCTCACCGCCGCGACCGTCGTGCCGATGGGCGTGGGCAGCACCCAGAGCGCGGCGTCGACGGCGTCCTTGCCGTCGACCGCCTGGAACGACAGGGAAGCCAGCAGGACCAGTGCGTAGCTGGACAGGGCGCACAGCCCGGCGGCGGAGAACAGGGTGATGGTGGTGCGGTCGCGGAAGATCGCCGGGTCGACCAGGGGGTGCGCGACCCGGCGTTGGGTCCACACGAACACTCCGCCGAGCACGACCGCGCCGGCGGTCATCGCGACGACGGGGACGGCCGACCAGCCGACCGAGCCGCCGGTCGAGACCGCACCGACGAGCAGTCCGACGGCGGCGACGGACAGGACTGACCCCGGCACGTCGAGGCGCTCGCCGGAAGGGGGACGCGTGCTGTGCGGGATCAGCCGGAGCGACCAGATGAGTCCGGCCAGTGAGATCGGCACGCCGGCGAGGAAGATCCACCGCCACCCGAACGACTCGGCGACCAGCCCGCCCACGACGGGCCCGATGACCTGGCCCACCGCGGCGACCGTGGCGTTCAGGCCGAGGCCGAGCGACAGGATCGACTCCGGGAAGACATCGGTGAGCAGCGCGGTCGTGTTGGTGACGATCGCTGCCGCCCCCACGCCCTGCACGAGTCGGGCACCGAGCAGCACCGCGGCGTCCGGGGCGAAGCCGCAGGCGAGGGAGGCGAGCAGGAAGACGAGGATGCCGGCGATGTACAGACGGCGCCGACCGACGAGGTCGGCGATGCGCCCGAAGACCAGGATGAGGGTGGTCGTGGTGAGCATGTAGCTGAGGAGCACCCAGCTGGACTGCACGGCGCTGGCGTCGAGGTCACGGCTGACGTCGGGGAGCGCGATGAGGAGCGCGCTCGAGGAGATGAAGACGAGGACGACGCTCAGGCTCGACGCGCAGAGCACCTGCCAGGCGCGTCGCCGGGCGGCGCCCTCGTCGATGGTGCGGCTACCGATCGGTCGGCCCTCGCACGGCGGACGACGGCGGCACCAGGCGGTGGTGCGTCGTGACCCGCTGGAAGGCGGCGGCCGCGGACAGCACCAGGCGGTCGTCCCACGGCCGCGCGACGAGCTGCACGCCGACGGGCAGGCCGTCCGGCGCGGTGCCCGCCGGCATCATCAGCGCGGGGAACCCCACGTAGTCGAACAGCCGGGTGTTCCGGGGGATGACGTCGTGCAGGTTGAACCGCTCGCCGTCGACCGACATCGTCAGGTCGTCGAGCCGCGGGGCGGTGGCGCCGATCCCGGGGGTGAGCACCACGTCCACGCCGGCTTCGTCCATCCGGGTGACCATCGCGGCCTGCACGAGCGGGCGACGGCGGAGTGCCCGGAGGTAGTCCGCCGCGGTCGGCAGGAATGACACGTCGAACCGGGCGCGGGTCCCGGCGTCGAACAGGTCGGCCGTGCCGGCGTTGGCCTCCTGGTTCGCGGCGAGCTCCCCGTAGAACACCGTCCAGCACTCGGAGTCGATCGACTCCAGGTCGTCGAACTCGATCGGCACGAGTGTCGCGCCGAGCTCGCGGAAGCGCTCGACCGCCGCGGCGTGTGCGTCGAGCACCGCGCGGTCGACGCGTTCGGTGAACCAGTCGAGCGGGACCCCGATCCGGAGCCCCTCGACCCGTTCGGGCGCGGCCTCGATGAGCGGAACGGTGGGGAACGTCGTCGGGTCCTCGCCGTCGGAGCCGGCGATGACCGCCAGGACGAGGGCGAGGTCCTCGGCCGAGCGAGCCATCGGGCCGACGTGGTCGAGCGTCCACGACAGGCTCGCGACCCCGGTGCGCGGCACGAGGCCGTACGTCGGCTTGATCCCCGTGGTCCCGCAGAGGGCGGACGGGACGCGGATCGATCCGCCGGTGTCGGACCCGAGCGCGAGCGGGACGATCCGGGCGGCCAGCGCCGAACCCGACCCGGTCGAGGAGCCACCGGTCCAGCGCTCGGGGTCCCACGGGTTCCGCACGGCGCCGTACCGGGCGTTGTGCGGCCCGCCGCAGGCGAACTCGGTGGTGGCCGCCGTGAACACCGGGATCGCGCCGGCGGAGCGGAGCCGAGCCACGACGGTGGCGTCCTTCGGGGCCACACGGTCACCGGTCTGGAGCGAGCCGCTCGTGACGATCGTCCCCGCGACGTCGATGATGTCCTTCACCGCGAACGGGATCCCCTCGAGCGGTCGGGCGTCGTCGTCCGCCCAGCGGCGGGTGGACTCGGCGGCGGCTTCCTCGGCCCCCTGCACCAGGCGCAGGACGGCATCGGACCAGACGTCGTCGCTCGTCCAGTGCGGGGCGAGTGCGGCGAGGACCTCGGAAGGGGTCGTGGTGCCGGACCGGTACGCGGCGAGGAGTTCGACGACCGAGGCGCCAGCGGGGTCGGTGGCAGCCCGGCACACCGCCAGGTCGTCGTCCGGACCGGCAGCGGTCGGCGCCGGGGCCCCGTCGATCGCCGCGCCGAGGAGCCCGCCGAACAGCTGCGCGCTGTGAGCCGGTTCCGCGGGCAGCGCCGACGGAGCCGCGGGCAACGGGTTCGCGCGACTCGCGGCCAGCGCGCGGTCGAGCTGCGGTGCGATGGTGCCGCGGACCAGGGCGGCGACGTCCGTCACGCGGGGACCGCCGCCGCTGCGTGGGCGTCGGCGAGGTACCGGAACACCCCGGGCTGCCGGTCACGTCCGAGCGGGAAGTCCCGGCGGGCTGCCGCGACCTCGCCGACGTCGATGGTGGCCCGGATGATCGGTCCCGCCTGGTGGGCGGGGGCCGAGACGACCAGGTCACCCCGTGGTGAGACGACCGAGGACCGACCGAAGTAGCTGACGGTCTTGCCGTCGACGGTCTCTTCGCCGCCGCGGTTCGGGGCGAGGACCCACGTCTGCGTCTCGAGCGCGCGGACCTGCAGTTCCTGGGTGAACAGGGTCTCGCGGAAGCCCATCGACGACACGAGCACGAGCATCACCTCGGCCCCGGCGGCACGTGACGCGAGCCAGTACTCGGGGAAGCTCCGGTCGTAGCAGATGAGCATGCCGAAGCGGGTGCCGAGCGCGTCGAACACGACCGGTCCGGAACCGGCGGCGAAGTAGTGCTTCTCGTCGACGTCGGAGATCGCGTTCGTCGGGATCGACGTCTTGCGGTACGACGCCACGCGGTCGCCGTGCACGTCGGTGCCGTGCACGAGCGTGCCGTCGGCGTCGATGAACACCGCGCTGTTGTACTGCGCGTCGCCCGCGTCCTCGTAGAGACCGAAGGCGACGGCGGTGCCCAGCCGCTTCGCCGTGCTCGCGAAGCGGGCGGTCGCCGGACCGGGGACGGGCTGTGCCCAGGACTTCCGGCTGTCGTTGACCACGCCGCAGAAGTAGGGCGTGGTGCAGAGCTCGGGGAACACGACCAGGTCGGCACCCTCCGCGGCCTGCTCGAACAGGGTGATGAGTTCGTCGAGTGCGGTGTCGCCGTCAGCGGGGGTCCCGCCGGCCTGGACGACCGCGACCTCGATGACCGGACGGCTCGCGGCGGCGCTCATGCGGTGACCGCGCTCGGAGCAGCGGACGCGACGCCCTCGCGGGTGCGCATCAGCGGCTGGATGCGGGTGCCGAAGTCGTCCATCCCCTGCAGGAAGTCGTCGAACACCAGCATGATGCCCTTGGTGCCCTCGACGGCGGCGGCTTCGTCGAGCATCGCGGCGACGTGCTCGTAGGAGCCGACGAGCGTGCCCATGTTCATGTTCACGGCCCCCTCGGGCAGCGAGATCCGCTTGGCCGTGTTGCCGTCCTCGCCCTCGGCATCGGTGAGCGCCTGGCCGGTCATCCAGGCGATCGCCTCGACGTCGACCCCATCGCTGTACCGCTCCCACTTCGCCTGGGCGGCCTCGTCGGTCTCGTCGGCGATCACCATGAAGAGCACGTAGGAGCCGACGTCACGGCCGGTCTTCTCGCGTGCCTCGAGCAGGGCCTGGTTCTGTTCGGCGTAGGCGGTCGGGGTGTTCACACCGACGCCCATCGAGAAGTTGTAGTCCGAGTACTCCGCGGCGAACGCCATGCCCTGGGACGACTGACCGGCCGAGACGATCGGGATGTGCGACGTCGGCCGCGGCAGCATCCGGCAGTCGTCCATCTGGAAGTACTCGCCGTGGAAGTCGCTCCGGCCGGTCTCCCACAGCTCCTTCATCACCTGCATGTACTCGGTCTGGTACGCGTAGCGGCGCTTGAAGTGCACCTCGTCACCCGGCCACAGGCCCATCTGGTCGTACTCCGCCTTCTGCCACCCGGCGACCAGGTTCAGCCCGAAGCGGCCGTGCGAGATCGAGTCGACGGTCGCCGCCATGCGTGCCGCGATCGCCGGCGGGATGGTCAGGACGGCGGTCGTCGCGAACAGGCGGATCCGTTCGGTGCGGGCGGCGAGACCGGCCATCAGGGTGAAGGACTCGAGGTTCTCGTCCCAGAAGCCGCTCGGGCCACCGAAGCCGCGCAGCTTGATCATCGACAGGGCGAAGTCGAAGCCGTACGCCTCGGCCTTCTGCACGATCTCGAGGTTCAGGTCGAACGACGGCTTGTACTGGGGCGACGTGGTGGAGATGAGCCAGCCGTTGCTGCCGATCGGGATGAAGACTCCGATGTCCATGGGGAACTCGCTTTCTGTGGTGGGTGTCGAAGGGGGAGCAGGGTCAGGGACGCTTCGCGGCGGCCTTGGCGGCGGTCGCGACGGAGTGCCGCCGGATGGTCTGCGAGACGGCGACGGCGACGATGAGGGCGCCGCCGTAGAAGAGCTGCTGCACGAAGTTGTCGGCGCCGAGCATCTGCAGACCGACCACGCCGGAGAACAGGAAGTACACGGCGATGAACGTGCCGATCGCGTTGAAGCGCCCCGGGACGATCGCGGTCGCACCGAGGTAGCAGGCGGCGAACGCGGGGAGCAGGAACGACTGTCCGCTCGACGGGTCGGCGCCGCCGAGGGTGCCGGCGTAGACGACCCCGGCCACCGCGGCGGTGAAGCCGGCGCCCACGAACGCACCGACCCGGAGCCGTCGGACGTTCAGCCCGGAGAGTTCCGCGACGGTGCGGCCGGTGCCGACGAACAGCAGCCGTCGGCCGACCGGGGTGGCGCTCAGGACGACCAGGACGACGACCGTGGCGATGAGGCCGTAGACGAACGCGAGCGGCAGGCCTGCGAGCCCGCGCCACCCGACCGTGGCCTGCACGAGTGCCGGGTCGATGCCCGTCACCGAGGACGACACGCTCATCCACTGGATGATCCCGATCATGAAGGTCGACATGCCGAGGGTGACGATGAACGAGTCGATGCGGAACCCGACGGTCAGCAGCCCGTTGACCAGGCCCACGACGACGCCGATGACCAGGCCTGCGGCGATCGCGGGCACGAGCGGGACGTCCATCTTCGCGTTGAGCACGGCGATGGTCATGGCGGAGAGCGACATCGTCGAGGCGCCGGAGAGGTCGAACTCGCCCGCGGTGAGCGGGAACAGGAACCCGAGCGCCAGGATGAGCAACACCGACTGGGACCCGAGGATGTTCTGCAGGTTGCCGAGGGTCGGGTAGGTGTCGGGCAGCGCGATGCTGAACGCGATGACGATGACGAGCCAGGCGCCGAGCAGCGCGTACCGCTCGGTGTGCCCCCACGAGAAGCGGGGACGGGTCGGACGGACGATCGAGGTCTCGAGGACCGGGTCGGCGGTGGTGGACATCAGGCGTTCTCCTTGACTGCGGAGGAGGCATCGGGGGAGGAGGGCACGGCAGGGGACGCCGGGGCGTCGTCGTCGACGAGGCTCGCCACGACGGCAGCCGCGATGACGTCGCGGTCGATGCGGTCGTCGGTCAGCACGTCGTGCACGCGGCCGTGGGCGAGGACGACGACGCGGTCGCACACCTGCGCGAGCTGGTCGTAGTCGGTGGAGGCGCAGACGATCGTGACGCCCTGCTCCGCACTCCGGCGGAGCATCGAGAAGATCGCGGCGCGGGCCCCGACGTCGATGCCCTGGGTCGGTTCCTGCAGCAGCACGAGCCTCGGGGCGTCCTGCATCCACTTGGCCAGGACGGCCTTCTGCTGGTTGCCGCCGGACAGGGTCCCGAACAGGGCGGCCGGGTCGGCGGGCCGGACGTCGTAGTCGCGGACGAGTCCCGCGACGTGGGCGCGTTCCCGCGCGGGCGACAGGCCGAGCAGCCCGCGGAGCTTCCCGAGGACGGGGAGCGTGACGTTCTGCTCGACGGACAGGGTGAGTGCCCCGCCCTCGCGCTTGCGGTCCGCGGGGACGTACACGACGCCGCGGGCGATCGAGGAGCCGGGCGTCACCCGTGCCAGGTCGACCGGCGCGGGCGTCGCCCCGTCCTGCCGCACGGCGAGCGAGCCGGTCGCGGGCCGTGCGCCGTACAGGCCGGGCAGCACGTCCTCGACACCGGAGCCGGCGAGCCCGGTGATGCCGACGACCTCGCCGTCCGCGACGTCGAAGGACAGCCCGTCGACGACACCGACCCGGAGGTCCCGCACCGTCACGACGGCGTCGCCGGTGGTCGCCGGGCGCGGAGTCCTGGCGGCGGGACCGTCCAGTCCGCGTCCGACGATGAGGGAGACGAGCTCGTCGGCCGTCGTCGAGGTGGTGTCCCGGTGCGCCTGGACCCGGCCGGCCCGCAGGACGGTGACCCGGTCGGCGTGCTGGAGGACCTCGGACATGTCGTGCGACACCAGCAGCGCCGAGGTGCGGCCGTCCGCGACGAGGTCCTTCACGACGCGGAACAGCAGGTCGGCGTCCTCCTTCGGGAGGAAGACCGTCGGTTCGTCGAGCACGATGAGCGCTCGGTCGTCGCCCAGCTCGGCGACGGCCCGCAGGATCGCGACGAGGGCCTTCTGGGTGTCGGTGAGTTCGTCGATCCGTGCTCGTGGGTCGATGTCGACCCCGTACCGAGCGAACAGCTCGGCCGCGGCACGGTGCTCGGCGCCCCAGCGGACGAAGGGTCCGCGCCCGGCCACCACGGTCGCGAGCCGCAGGTTCTCGGTCACGCCGAGCGACGGCACGAGTGCGAGGTCCTGGTGGACGAAGCTGATCCCGACGCGGCGGAAGTACCCGGGAGGCAACGGCAGGGGCAGCCGGGCGCCTCGGACCTCGATCGTCGCGCCCGGCTCCGGCGCGTACGTGCCGGACAGGATCTTGATGAGGGTCGACTTGCCGGAGCCGTTCTCGCCGAGCAGTGCGTGCACCTGACCGGGCAGGACCTCGAGGTCGACGTCGTCGAGCGCGGTCAGCCCGCCGAAGCGCTTCGTGAGCCCGCTGATCCGCAGGACCGGCGCGGTGTCCGCGACGGACCCGACGACCGCACCGGACGCGGTGTCCGCACCGGACCCGACGACCGCAGCGGACGATGCGGAGCCGAGCCGTGCCTCCCGGGTGGCCGTCACTCGGCCGCGCCCCAGATCGCTTCGTACCCGGTCTTGTACGCGTCGCCGTAGCCCTTGCTCGGCGCCGGCGGCGTGCCGGTCTCGTCGACGTTGTCCTTCGTGAAGACCTTCAGCGGGGTCTTCTCGTCACCGTCCTCGATGATCGGCGTGCCGGTCAGGACACGGCCGGCCTGGTCGAGCGTCGCGTAGGCGAGCCACTCCATGTTCTCGCCGATGTCCATCGTGAGGACGCTGCCCTCCTGCAGGATCTTCAGCACCGCGGGGGTGCCGTTGTACGAGGAGGTGAAGACCTGGCCGGTCTTGCCGGCAGCGGTCACGCCGGCCTCGACGTACAGCGTCATCGAGTCGTAGACCGGCAGGACGTAGTCGAGGTTCGGGTCGGACTGCACGGCGGACTGCACGGTCGACGAGATCTTCGTCGCCCAGTCGGCGACGGGGACGTTCGTCACCTTCACCTTGCAGCCGTCGCACTGCGCCTCGAACTCGTCCTGCATCGCCTTGACGATGCCGTCGGACGGCGGCACCTCGGACGACGTGATGATGAGGACGTCGCCCTGGCCCTTGGTCTCCTTGATGGCCCAGTCGGCGTTGAGCTTCGCGGCTTCGTGGAACGGGGCGGTCACCTGCGCGGCGACGAGGTCCTGCAGCTGGTCCGGCAGCGCCTGCCCGGTCTGGTAGGTGTGACTGATCAGCACGGGGATCCCCGCTGCCTTCGCACGCTTCAGTGCCGGGACGATCAGTTCGCCGTTGACGCCCTGCGCGAGCACGATGATGTCGGCTCCGCGGCTGATCGCCTGGTCGATGCCGGCGGAGTGCTCGGTGGGCGTGCCCTGGTTCGTGTACTCGATCCACTTCGCGCCGTACTGCTCGGCGACCTTCTCGCCGGCCTCGTCGACCGCGGTGATGAACGGGACGGCTGACGAGTTCGGGATGTTGAAGATCGTCTTGCCGGCGATCCCCGACATGTCGAAGCGCGCGCCCTCGAAGGTGAACGCCGGGTCGACGCTGGCGGCCTCGATCTGGCTCGTGGCGTGCTCGACGCCGGCGGTGACGTCACCGGAGCTCGTCGACGCAGTCGAGGTGGCGGAGCACGCGGACAGGAAGAGCACGCCGGAGATCGCGGCGGCGAGGAGCACGGGACGCGACGGACGCGTTCGGGACGGAGCGGGGGACGACATCGGTCGGGGACCTCCTGGACGGGTGGAGCAGGGAAGGTGCGGGGGGCGGGGGAGCCGGTGCGGGGACGGGCGGCGGGGACGCCGAAGGCCCCGCGGCGCGGGGTGGAGCGTGCAAGGGAGCCGGGGACGGGCGGCGGGGCATCGGATCGGGGCGGGGCCGACGTGTGGCGGATCGCCGGTGACGCCGGCCGCTGCAGTGGGGCTGATGCGAATGTAACGGCCGCGGGGTGCCGACAGAGGGTCGCCCGGTAACGGTCCTGTTAGGCGTTTGTTTCGCTGGTGTTAGGCCACCTGCGGCGCCCGACGCGGAGGGTCGTCCGCCCCACGGATCCGGGGCGGACGACTGCGCCACCGACCCGCGTGCAGGGGCGGATCCGGGCGGTGACGGGCCGGCGACGGCGGGGCGAAACACGCCGGACCCATCCGAGGCGACTTCCGGAAACGGCGCTCTCACAATCCGGCGCGGTCAGTGGGGACGACGCCTGGCGGAATGGCGGAGCGGCCCGGACGCGCAGCCCCGCTGACCGGGACATTCGGGTGCCGCAGGGCCGGGGCAGCTGGCGTAACCCAGCCGATACGGACGCGGTACGGCGGCGAAACGAACGAGCGGTGGACTGCACCAAGCACCCACCACCCGCCCATCGACAGGAGCACCCCGATGATCACCACCGTCGTCGCCGGCAACCCCAAGCCGGCCTCACGGACACTCGACGCCGCGACGGTCGTGCTCGAGCGGCTCACCGGCCGGGCCCCGGACCACGTCGTCGACGTCATCGACCTCGGTGCCGGACTGCTCGGCTGGGGCGACCCCGCCGTCTCGGACGCCGTCCGCACCGTCGCCGGCTCCGACCTCGTCGTCGTCGCGTCGCCGACGTTCAAGGCGACGTACACCGGCGTGCTCAAGCTGTTCCTCGACCAGTTCGGCACCGGCGACGGACTCGCCGGCGTCGTCGCGGTGCCGCTCATGCTCGGTGCCGGTCCGGCGCACGCCCTCGCTCCGGAGGTCTTCCTCAAACCGGTGCTGGTCGAACTCGGCGCGACCGTCGTCGCCCCAGCCCTGTACCTGAACGACAAGCACTACTCGGACCCCGCATCGACCGACGTGTGGCTCGCCCGCTGGCAGGACGTCGTCCTCGCCGCCGCCGCTCACCAGGAAGGAACCGCGTCATGATCAGCCCCTACTCCACCGAGGCCCCGGACCGCTCCGCGCTCAAGCAGGCGTTCTCCGGGTTCCCGTGCGGTGTCGCCGCGCTCTCCGCCGTCGTCGACGGCGAACCGACCGTGCTCGTCGCGTCCTCGTTCACGGTCGGCGTCTCACAGGACCCACCGCTCGTGATGTTCGCCGTGCAGCACACGTCGACCACGTGGCCGGTACTCCGCGACGCCGGCACGATCGGGGTCTCGATCCTCGGTGAGGGGCACGCGCAGGTCACCCGGCAGCTCGCATCGCGGGACAAGTCGATCCGGTTCGTCGGTGTCGACACGACGGTCGCCGAGACGGGCGCGGTGTTCCTGCAGGGGGCGCCGATCTGGCTGGAGTGCTCGGTCGAGCACACCTACCCGGCCGGCGACCACGACATCGTGGTGCTCCGGGTGCTCGGACTCATGTCCGACTTCGCGCACAATCCGCTGGTCTGGCACCGGTCCGCCTTCGCGACGCTGACCGCCTGACCGGCGCCGGGCAACGGACGGGAGGCCCGCCCCACGTGAGCAGGTCTGCTCACGCTGGGCGGGCCTCCCGTCCGGGGCAGCCGGGTGCGCCGGGTGCGCTGGGCCTGCCGGTCCTGCGGCGTCAGCCGCGCAGCGCCTCCGACAGCTTCACGCGACTGCCGGTGCGGAGCAGCGCGTTCTCGTAGACGCGGGCACCGATGACCACGACCGCGACCACCGAAGCGGCGACGATGACGAGCGACAGGATCGGCTCCCACCACTCGGCCGTCCCCAGGAAGATCCGCATCGGCATGCCGATCGGGGCGCTGAACGGCACGTACGACATGATGCCGAGGATCGTCGGGTTGTCGTACGCGACGATGATCAGGAAGTACGGGATCATCACGAGCATCATCACCGGGGTGGTGACGCTGCCGACGTCCTCCTGCCGGGACACCAGCACGGCGGCGGCCGCGAACAGGGACGCCAGCAGCACGAACCCGATCGCGAAGAAGCCGATGAACCACAGGATGCTCGGGCCGAGCATCGCGAACGTGTTGTCCTGCCCGGTCACCGCCAGGGTGACGATGGCGGCGACGGCCACCGCGACGATCTGGGCGAACGCCATGACGCTGTTGCCGAGCACCTTGCCGGCGAGCAGCGCCCGGGCCGGGATCGCGGACATCAGGATCTCGACCACCCGCGTCGACTTCTCCTCGACCACGCTCTGCGCGATCGACTGGCCGAACGTCACCGCCGACGCGAAGTACACGACGCCGAACGCGATCGCGATGAGGTAGACCAGCCCACCCGGCAGCGCGTCCGGGTCGAGCAGCTCGATGCGCGGGGTGACGCTCAACGCCGAGACGACCTCGGACGGGGCCTCGTCGAGCCCGACGACCTTGTAGCCGAGCGGGTCGTCCGACGGCACGATCGCGGCGTCGACGTCGCCCTTCGTGACGAGCCGTTCGGCGTCGTCGACCGATGCCGACTTCGTGACGTCGAGCCCACTGGTGGTCGGCAGCGCGACACCGTCGACGACCGCGACCGCGGTGGTGTCGTCGGCGGTGGCCTTGCTCACGATCCCGCCGACGACGATCGAGGCGACCACCATGCCGATCAGGATGAGTGCCGAGACCACGAAGGCCTTGCTGCGGATGCGTGCCTGGATCTCGCGTGCGGAGACGAGCCGCACGGCCTGCACGAAGGAGCTGTTCATCGGACGACCTCCCGGAAGACCTCGCTGAGCCGCGGCACCCGCGGCGAGAACGACCCGACGGAGCCGTGCTGGACGGCACGCTGCAGGACGCGCTGGGCGGTGGCGGCGTCGGCCTCGAAGACCGCGTAGCCGCCGTCGAACTCCCGCACGGCCACACCCGGCTCGTCGCGGAGCCAGGCGACGTCGCCGTCGACCAGCAGCTCCCACGCGGCGGGGCCGGCCTGCTTGCGGAGTTCCTCCTGCGGACCGGCGGCGCGGATCGTGCCACCGGCGATGACCACGACGTCGTCGCACAGCCGTTCGACCACGTCGAGCTGGTGGCTCGAGAACAGCACCGGGACGCCACGGGCGGCGGTCTCGCGCAGGACACCGAGCACCGTGTCGACGGCCATCGGGTCGAGGCCCGAGAACGGCTCGTCGAGCACGAGCACCTCGGGGTCGTGGGCCAGCGCCGCCGCGATCTGCACGCGCTGCTGGTTGCCGAGCGAGAGCTTCTCGACGGCGTCGCCTGCGTGCTGCGTGAGCTCGAGTCGTTCGAGCAGTTCGCCGGTGCGGGTCGTCGCGGTGCGCTTGTCGACGCCGTGCAGCCGGGCCAGGTAGGTGATCTGCTCGGCCACCGGCATCTTCGGGTACAGGCCGCGTTCCTCGGGCATGTAGCCGAAGCGGCGGCGGTCGGCGGGACGGACCGCGGTGCCGTCGATCGAGACCGTGCCCGCGTCGGCCTGGAGCACGCCGAGCATGATGCGCATGGTGGTGGTCTTGCCGGCGCCGTTGCCGCCGACGAAGCCGGTGAGGCGGCCGCTGCCGACCGTGAACCCCACGTCGTCGAGCACCTGGCGGTCACCGAAGTGCTTGGTCACCCCTTCGATGGTGAGCATGTCGTTCCCCTTCGTCACGACGCTGGTCGTCGCTGCGTCCGACGCTATTGGCCGGGAGGCACGCCCCGCCTCCGCCGCCGGGCGGGACTTGGGCGGGGGCCGGCTCCACCGCGTGGGGGAGGAGCGTGCGGGGTGGGTGCGGGCGGGGTGCGGGGTGCGTGCGTCGAGTCGGCACGGTGCGGGCTTGTTCGGCTCGTGCGGGTTCGGTTGCTCGGTGCGTCGTGGTGGCGGGGCACGGTGCGGTCGACGCTGCACGGGTTGAACGATGGCGCACGGTGCGGGCGTGGGGTGCGGTGGTGGGCACGGTGCGGGCTTGTTGGGCTGGTGCGGGTTTGGTTGCTCGGTGCGTCGTGCTGGCGGGGCACGGTGCGGTCAACGCTGCACGGGTTGAACGATGGCGCACGGTGCGGCGATGTCTGCGAACTCGGCACCGTGCGGACTTGTCCCGCCGGTGCCGGATCGGTCGGGCTCGGTCAGCCGGCGACGCCGTGCTCGAACGCCCAGACGACCGCCTGGATCCGGTCGCGCAGTGCGAGCTTCTGCAGCACGTTCGACACGTGGGTCTTCACGGTGGCGTCCCCGACGTAGAGCTCGGCGGCGATCTCCGCGTTGCTCAGGCCCCGGGCGAGGAGCCGCAGCACCTCGGTCTCCCGCTCGGTGAGGCCGGCGGCGGTGAGCGCATCCCGGCCGGACGTCGCTGCCGTCGCGGTGGTCGCCGGCTCGGGCCGGGTCTCCGGCAGCGTCGTCGCCGTCGCCCGGCTGATCACCCGCCGCGTGACGTCCGGCGCGAGCAGGGCGTCCCCGGCTGCGACGGTCCGCACCGCGTCGATCAGCCGCTCGGGGGAGGCGTTCTTCAGCAGGAACCCGCTCGCTCCCGCCTCGAGCGCCTGGAACAGTGCAGCGTCGCTGTCGAACGTCGTGAGGATGAGCACCGCCGGCGGGTCCGGCAGCGCCGCGATCCGCCGCGCGGCCTCGAGCCCGTCGACGCCGGGCATCTGCACGTCGAGGCAGACCACGTCGGGGCGAAGCGCCTGCACGGCCTCGACCGCCCGCGCTCCGTCCGACGCCTCTCCGACCACCCGGAAGCCCGGCTCGGACTCCAGGATCACGCGGAACCCGGCACGGACGAGTTCCTGGTCGTCGGCCAGCACGATGGTCAGGTCGGCCGTCCCGTTCACGTCGTCGGCAGCCATGCACGCACCAGGTAGCCTCCCCGGGCGCGTGGCCCGATCTCGATCCGTCCGTCCACGGCGTCGACGCGTTCCCGCATCCCGACGTGCCCGAGCCCGCTGCCGGAGGTGCTCTGGGCTGCACGGGCACCGAGTCCGTCGTCCGCGACCTCGACCTCGACGCTGTCGTCCAGGTACCGCAGCCGGACGTCGGCGCGGGCGGTCGGTCCGGCGTGCTTCAGGATGTTCGTCACCGCTTCCTGCACGATCCGGTACGCCACGGCGGCCACCGTCGGTGGCACCGGGCGCTCGGTACCCACGACGACGTACTCGGCGGGGTGGCCGGCCACCCGGGCCGACTCGGCCAGTTCGGCGATCCGCGTGATGCCCTCGGTGCTCGGCCCGTCGCCACCGGTCGTCCCGCCGCCGGCCGCATCGTCGTCGGAGCGCAGGGTACCGAGCATCCGCCGCAGCTCCTCCACCGCGGTACGGGCGTTCTCCTCCACCACCTCGAGCGATGCGGACGCCTGCCCCGGGTCGCGGTCGAGCACGCGCCGTGCCGCACCCGCCTGCACACCCATCAGCGACACGTGGTGGGCGACGACGTCGTGCAGCTCGCGGGCGATCCGCACCCGCTCGATCGTGACCGCTTGCGCGGCCGACCGTTCCCGCTCCGCGGCGAGTTCGGCGGTGCGCTCGGCGAGCTGGTGCCGCGCGACGGCGGAGGCCCAGGCGCGGTTGCCGGCGTACCAGGCGGCGCCGAAGTAGATCACGTTGATGAAGATGTTGAGCAGCGAGATCGCCACGTACGGCGCCACGGGCGAGTCCGTGTCGTTCGGCAGGGAGTTCGGTGACGCCCACCCGAACGAGATCGCGATGAACAGCCACGCGAACATGCCACCGATGACGACCCAGCGCACCGCTTCCGACCGGACACGGTCCGAGCACCACGCTCCGACCGTGTACAGCGCGATGAAGAGCGTGAAGTTGACGAGGAAGACCTCGGGGACACGGAGCAGCTGCGTCGCGGCGAACGCCACCGCCGACACCAACGCCACCGACATGGGGAACCGTCGGCGGAACGCGATCGGTGCCGCGTTCGCGACGATCATCAGGGCCGAGACCCACCAGACGGCCTGGTCGTCGCCGTACGTGCCGGCCGACCCGTACAGGAACGTCGTGAGCGCGAGCCCACCGGCCAGCACCACGGCGAGCACCGTGTCCTGTCGGTACTCGTGCCGCCCCACCGGCAGTCGCGACCACTCCGCCGTCGTCCCCACTCGCGAAACGCTAGCGGAATCCCGGTGCGATGTCGCCATCACGCTGGACTGCTCGGCGTCCGCTCGCTTCACGGTGCTCTGGTCACCCGTCGGGTTCGGCGATCGCCAGGATGACGGCGACGTGCCGCTCGAACGCATCTCGTCCTGCGTCGGTGAGGGCGAGCCAGCTCCTCGTGCTCCGCCCCACGCGAAGCCTGCGGACGCGGAGGAACCCCGCCTCGCCCAGAACCGCCGCTGCTTGGGACAGTGTTGAGTCGCTGACCTCGAGTGCGTCCCGGACGACACCGAACTCCGCTTCGTCCACCGTCCTGAGCAGGGCGAGCAGTGAGAACCGCACCGGCGAGTGGATCCGGTCGTCGAGTTCGTGCCGAGGGTGGGCGCCGCTCGTCATCGGCGCCGCGGCCGAGCCTGCGCTGCCGCCACGATGAGTGGAGCTGCGACGACGAGCGAGGTCGCTCCCCATGCCATCAGCGACGTCGACCCGTCGAGTCCTCGGAGCACCGCGGCGTCGAGCGGAGCAACGGCGAGGACGTAGAGGACGCCGGTTGCGACCCAGGCGACGGTCATCAGTCGGTTGCCTCCGCGGGGGACGACCCGCCGGGTACTCGCGACGAGCCACAGTGCGATGACGGCGACAGCGGCAATCGCGAGGACGGGCAGCCGCGGGGCACCCAGCCCCTCGGCCACGAACACGAAGGACGCGACCAGGGCGGCACTGCACAGGAACACCGGCGTCTGCCAGCCGCGCCCTTGCCTGAGGCGAGTCCCGGCTGCAGCTCCTCGAGAGGACGAATTCATGTTCACAGAGGGTAAACGTGAAACTGCCGCATCTGCGGATGTCCCAGTGGAACCGCAGCTTCGGGGCGAAGAGGCCGGTCAGTGCGCGACGAGAGTAGCCTCCCGCCAACGAGCAGGGGAGACGCCATGCAGTTCCTCGTCAACGTCATCGACGACGGCCAGGCCGCCGCCGTCGGCAACACGTACTCCGCGACCGACGCCGAAGCCGCCGCGGTCGACGCCTTCAACGCCCGGATGGCCGACGCGATCGTGTTCGCGGCCGGGGTCTCCGCACCGGCCGACGCCACCCTGGTCGACGCCCGTGCAGGTGCGGGCGACGCGGCCACCGGACCCGCGACGGCCGGGCGCGCCACGACCGGACCCGCGACCGCCACCGACGAGTACGTCGCCGGCTTCTGGGTCATGGAGCTCCCGGACGCCGAGACGGCGGCCCGGGTGGCGCACCAGGCGTCGCAGGCGTGCAACCGGAAGATCGAGCTCCGCCCGCTGCTCTGACGGCACGGACCCCACCCGGCCGACGGACCACCGCGGGGACGGCGCTCGCCGCGGTCACGACGGCCCCGACCACGAACGTCGCGACGAACCCGATCGCACCGACGAGCGCTCCGGCACCCGCCGCGCCGACGGCCTGCCCGAGCACGAGTGCGACGAACAGCATCGACGTGCCGGCCGACGACCGCTCGGAGTCGATCTCGGTCGTCCACGCGATCAGCGCCCCGGTCGCCGCCGTGTAGCCCCAACCGAACACGGCACACGCCAGCAGTGCTGCGACCGTCGACTGCGGCAAGGCCCCCAGCACGACGACGGCGACGGCGACCGAGCCCGCCGTGACCGCCCAGAGGGTCCGGGCGTGCAGTCCGTTCGTCCACCGCGCAGTGACCACGACGGCCGCTCCGCCGACCCCGAGCGCGATCCAGGCCGACACCGAGACCACGACCGACGCACCGGCGTCCACCAGGGCCGAACGACCGTAGGTCCAGACGACGGCGGACCCGGCCCCGAACAGCAGCGCCAGCACGATGACCCCTCGGTGCGCCGCGAACCACGGAGCACCGGGCAGCGGGGGCCGGGATGTCGCCGCACCACCCCGGGACACCACGAGCAACAGGGTTCCGACGGCCAGGGCGAACACCGCGGACACCGCCCAGGCCGTCCGCCAGTCGGGCAGCAGCACGAGCGCGAGGACCCCGGCGCCCACGAGCCCCGGTCCGGTGCCGGCGTTCACGACCGCCTGCGCTCGACCGAGCAGCGCGGACGGCACCTGCTCCGCGACGAGTCGCACGAGTGCGGGGGACGCGAGCCCGGCGCCTGCCGACGCGAGCACTGCGCTGACACCGAACGGCGCCGGACCGTCGGCGGTGGCCATGGCGATCGCACCGACCCCCGCCACCAGCGTGGCAACCGCGACGAGGACCCGGGGCATCCGTGCGGCGAGCAGGAACCCGGCGACCGCACCGACGCAGTACAGCGCCGAGGCGCCCGACGAGACCCATCCGGCGGCGTCGGACCGGAGCTCCAGGTCGCGTTGCACGTCGGGCAGGAACAGCCCGTACGCCAGCCGCACCAGGCCGTAGGTGGCCGCGATCAGGCCGAGTCCGCTCACGAGGAGCAGTCGATGTCGCAACGAAAACGATCGTTTCACTTTTCAGACCCTAGGGTGCTGTCATGGTGATGCGCCCAGGAACCGAGCAACGGCTGCTCGACGCCGCCGAGGAGCTCTTCTTCTCGCAGGGGATCGCCGCCACCCCGATCGACGCCGTCCTCGAACGGGCCGGGGTCTCGACGGCGACGCTCTACCGCGGCTACGCGAGCAAGGAGGCACTCGTCGCCGCGGCGCTCACCCGTCGCCACGACGACTGGATCGCCACCTGGGACCGTGCGGTCGCCGCAGAACGGGACGACCTGGGCCGGCTGCTGGCCGTGTTCGACGCCCTCGACGACTACCGCTCGACGCCCACGGGCTCCCGCTGGTGCGCCTTCCTCGGCACCGCCGCCGAGTACGCGGACGCGCCAGCCGAGGTCCGGCAGGTCCTGGACCTCGAGACCACCACGTTGCGGCAGCGGCTCGTGTCGCGGGCCGCGCCGGTGGTCGGTCCCCGTGCCGAGGCCCTCGCCGACCAGCTGCTCCTCATCGTCTCCGGTTCCCTTGCGATGCGGTTGCGCGACCCCGCGCTCGACACGACGACGGCACGGTCCGTCGCCACGTCCCTCATCCGGGAACACACCACCCCCGACGGAACGGCGCCCACCCCATGACCCGATCGCGTGCTGCCACGATCACCCGCCGCTCCCTGCTGATCGGCGGGACGGGCGTCGTCGCCGCGGGAGCCGTGGCCGAGGCGATCAACCTCGGACTGCTGCCCGGGCGCTCGACCATGTACCGGGTCCTCGGTCTGGACGGCACCGACGGCACGGTCCCCGACGTCGAGCCCGTCCCCACGACCTCCGGCACCTTCGTGTCGGCGGCGCGGAAGGGCCGCACCGTCGGCTGGACGATCGCGGCACCGGCGTCCGACACCCCCTTGCCGGTGGCGGTCGCGCTGCACGGGTACGGCGACGACCACACCTCGTTCTTCGGGCGCAGCCTGGGCTACGACCGGTTCCTCGCGGCGCACGTGGCCGCCGGCGGAGCCCCGTTCGCGATCGCCTCGATCGACGGTGGCAACCGCTACTGGCACCCACGGGCCGACGGGGACGACCCCGCCGCGATGGTCGTCGACGAGTTCCTGCCCCTGATCGCCCGCCGCGGGTACGACACCGACCGCCTCGCCGTGACCGGCTACTCGATGGGTGGCTTCGGCGCGCTCCGGCTCGCAGGGGTCCTCGGCGCCGCGCGCGTCCGGGCCGTCTCGGCCATCAGCCCCGCGCTCTGGAAGTCGGCCGCCGACACCGCCCGCGGCGCCTTCGACGACGCGGCCGACTTCCGCGCGAACACCGTCCTCGGGCGGCAGCGTGCGCTCGACGGCGTCGCGGTCCGCGTCGACTGCGGCAACGGCGACGGGTTCGCGCCGGTGGTGCACGCCTACGTCGACGGCTTCGCCGAGCCGCCGGCCGGGGGCTTCGCACCCGGCGGCCACACGCACGGCTACTGGCGCCGTCTGGCGCCGCAGCAGCTCGCCTTCCTCGGCCGGCACCTGGGTCGCTGACCCGACCAGCGCCCGAGACGCGCGCCGAGGCGGACGGGAGGCCCGTGGCGGCGCCGCACCGCGCCTCCAGGCCGTCGACCGGTCGCGGCAACGGCCCGTGCCGGGTGACCAGGACCGCTCAGGCGCGCCCGCGGTTGCGGCGCCGGATCTCCTTCGGAGCCCGCCCGGCCACGAAGGACCGCGCAGGATCGACGAGGAAGCCCTGCCGGAGCGCCTCGCGCCCGACGAGCATCCGGAAGCCCATCTGGTCGCGGTTGCTCAGCGTGACCTCGGACTCGACGACGCGCCCGGCCAGGGCGATCTGCGTCAGCACCACGATGCGTTCCTGGGTGTGCCCGGTGGAGCTGCGGACGACGCGCCGGTCGTGCACGTCGCACTCGATCGTGGCGGCGTCGGCATCGGTGTCCTGCCAGGGGTGCAGCGAGAACCGGACCCGCTCGCCGGGCAGTTCCTCGAGGTCGAAGGCGTGCAACGCGGAGCTCCGGGCGCCGGTGTCGAGCTTCACCTTGATCCACGGCACGCCGAGGTCCGGCAGGCCCGCCCACTCCCGCCACCCGGCGACGACGAGCCCGCTGTCGGAGGACTTCGGAGCTCGGGCCATGTGCCCATCCTGTCGCATGCTCCGCGGCCACGTCCGCATGCTTTGATGGAGCGTCGCCGTCGATCCGACCCAGCGGAGAACCCCTCGATGAAACTCGCCATCCTGTCGCGTGCGCCCCAGGCGTACTCGACCCAGCGCCTCCGCGCAGCGGCACTCGACCGCGGGCACGAGGTCAAGGTGCTCAACACGCTGCGCTTCGCGATCGACCTGTCCGGTGACGACCCGGACCTGCTCTACCGCGGCAAGCTGCTGAGCGACTACGACGCCGTGCTGCCGCGCATCGGCAACTCGATCACCTACTACGGCACCGCCGTCGTGCGGCAGTTCGAGCAGATGGACGTCTACACGCCGAACACGGCGAACGGCATCACGAACTCGCGTGACAAGCTCCGGGCGAACCAGATCCTGTCGCGGCACGACATCGGCATGCCGGCGACGACGTTCGTGGCCGGGCGCAACGACGTGCGCGGCGCGATCGAACGGGTCGGCGGCGCGCCCGTCGTCATCAAGCTCCTCGAGGGCACGCAGGGCATCGGCGTGATCCTGGCACCCGAGGCGAAGGTCGCCGAGTCGATCGTCGAGACCCTGCACTCCACCAAGCAGAACGTCCTGATCCAGCGGTTCATCGCCGAGAGCCGCGGCCGGGACATCCGGGCCCTGGTCGTCGGTGACCGGGTCGTGGCGGCGATGCGCCGGACCGCCTCGGGTGACGAGTTCCGGTCGAACGTGCACCGCGGCGGCACCGTCGAGAAGGTCACGCTCACGCCCGAGTACGAGGCCGTGGCCGTCCGCTCGGCGCAGATCATGGGCCTCAAGGTCGCCGGCGTCGACATGCTCGAGGGCAACGACGGGCCGCTCGTGATGGAGGTCAACTCCTCACCGGGGCTCGAGGGCGTCGAGCGCGCCACGGGCCTCGACATCGCCGGTGCGGTCGTCGACTTCATCGCGAACCAGGTGGCGTTCCCCGAGATCGACGTCCGCCAGCGGCTGTCCGTCTCGACCGGCTACGGCGTCGCGGAGCTCCTCGTGCACACCAACGCGGACCTGGTCGGCAAGACGATCAAGGAGTCCGGGCTCTGGGACCGCGACATCACGGTCCTCACCCTGCACCGTGGCTCGAACGTCATCCCGAACCCGCGCAGCGGTGTCGTCCTGGAGCCGGGTGACCGCCTGCTCTGCTTCGGCAAGCTCGAGGAGATGCGCTCGATGATCCCGGAGCGTCGCAAGCGGCGCGCGAAGGTGCGGAAGCTGCCGAAGGACGTCTGATCCGGAGCCGTCCAGCGCATCCGGATCGCGCACACAGGCCAGATGCGGAAGTATGTGTCGGTGACGATCATGACGGAACGGCCGGTCGACCAGGCATCGAGCAGTGAACCGGAGCAGCCGGGCAACGCCACGGCGAAGCACCGGAACGTCTCACTGCTCTCCGTGGCGACCACCACGGCGGAGCGTGTGACGACCTCGGCCGACATCGAGGCCAAGCTCCGTGGGGTCCTCCGTCGTCTCCGTCTGCCGATGGGGCTGCTCGAGCGCGTCGCCGGGGTCATCGAACGTCGCAACTGGGGCGAGGGCCAGACCTTCCAGGACGCCGCGATCGACGCCGGCCGCCGTGCCATGGCCGAGGCCGGGGTGCGTCCGGACGAGATCGGCCTGCTCATCAACACCTCGGTGACCCGTCCGCACCTGGAGCCGTCGGTGGCCGTCCGCCTGCACCACGGGCTCGGGCTGCCGTCGTCGGCCATCAACTTCGACATCGCGAACGCGTGCCTCGGGTTCGTCAACGCCATGAGCGTCGCCGCGGGCATGATCGACTCCGGGCAGATCAAGTACGCGCTCGTCGTCGACGGCGAGGACGCCGACCAGGTGCAGCTCAACACCATCGACCGCCTGAACCAGGGCGGGCGGAACCGCAAGGACTTCATGAGCGAGTTCGCCAGCCTGACCCTCGGGTCCGGCGCCGCGGCGGCCGTGCTCGGCCCGGCGGACCTGCACCCCGAAGGACACCGGATCGTCGGCGGCGTCACCCGCGCGGCGACCCAGTGGTACGACCTGTGCGTCGGCAGCGTCGACGGCATGTTCACGGACGCCAAGATGCTGCTCAAGGGCGGCATGGAGCTCGTCGTCGCCGCCTGGACCGAGGCCCGCGCCCACTTCGACTGGGCCGACATGGACCGCTACGTGCTGCACCAGGTCTCCGACGTGCACACCAACGCCTTCGTCGAGGCGATCGGCATCCCGCGCGACAAGGTCCCCACCACCTACCAGCGGTTCGGCAACGTCGGCCCCGCGTCGATCCCGATCACCCTGGCCGACGAGGTCGCCTCCGGCGGCATCCGTCGCGGTGACCGCGTGTTCCTGGGCGGCGTCGGCTCCGGCATCAACACGGCGATGATGGAACTCCACTGGTGAGGTCCCGGTTGCCCCGCGTCGCCGCGAGCACGGCTCCGGCGACGCAGCCACCCTCCCTGCCCGGCCTCGACCCGGCGTGGTCGCGTCTGGTCACGGTCCCCGCGTGGTCCGGAGATCGCAGGGGAGGAACGGATCGCGCCGCGCGCACCTGGCACCTCCTCGACACGGCCGGGTCCCTGGCCGCGCTCGGCGTGGAACCGGTCGGCACCATCCTGTGCGTGCACGGCAACCCGACCTGGTCGTACCTCTGGCGGTCGGTGCTCCGCACCTCGCTCGAGGTCGCCCAGGCCGGCGGCCCGGCCTGGCGCGTGGTCGCCGTCGACCAGCTCGACATGGGCTTCTCGGAGCGCACCGGCGTCGAGCGGGGGCTGCCGCAGCGCGTCGCGGACCTCGGTGCCCTGACCGACGAACTCGGGCTGACCGGCCCGGTCGTCACCCTCGGCCACGACTGGGGCGGTGTGGTGTCGCTCGGCTGGGCGGTCGACCACCCGGACGTCCTGGCCGCCGCGATGACGTGCAACACCGCGGTGCACCAGCCCGACGACGCCCCGATCCCCGCCCCGCTGCGGCTCGCCCTCGGCCCCGGCATGCTCGGCCGCGCGACGGTCGTGACCCCCGCGTTCCTCGAGACCACCCTGGCCATCGCGCACCCGAAGCTCGACCGTGCCACGGCCGACGGCTACCGGGCGCCCTACCGCGGTGCCGCGCGGCGCGGTGGCATCGGCGGCTTCGTCGCGGACATCCCTGTCGACGCCCGGCACCGGAGTGCGCCGGAGCTCGACCGCATCGCTGCGGGTGTGGCGGCGCTCGACGTGCCGGCGCTCCTGCTCTGGGGTCCGCGTGACCCGGTGTTCCTCGAGCGCTACCTGGACGACCTGACCGAGCGGATGCCGCACGCCGACGTCCACCGGTTCGAGGGCGCTGGGCACCTGCTGCCTGATGACGCCGACGTGGCGGGCGCGGTGTTCGACTGGCTCGGTGACCGCCTGCCGGACGGTGGCCGTCCTGCACAGGCCGACCCGGGCCTCCAGTCCGGACCCGTGGACACGGACCGGCCCGCCGCGGCGACGCCGCCGCTCTGGGCGCGGCTCGACGAGCTGCGGGGGAGTGACGACCCCGCCCTGGTCGAGATGGCCGCCGCGGGCGGTCCCCGCACGATCACGTGGCGGCTGCTCGCCCGACGGGTCGACGAGATCGCCGCCGGGCTGGACGACCTGGGGGTCCGGAGCGGCGACCGTGTCTCGCTCCTGGTGACCCCCGGTGCCGACCTGACCGCCGTCCTGTACGCCTGCGTGCGGATCGGGGCGGTCGTCGTCGTCGCCGATGCCGGACTCGGCCTCAGCGGCCTGACCCGCGCGGTCCGCGGTGCCCGACCCGACTGGATCATCGGCGCGCTGCCCGGCCTCGGTGCCGCGCGTGCCCTCGGCTGGCCGGGGCGACGCATCGCGACGGTCTCGCTGCCCGCACCGGCACGGAGGGCGCTGCGCGTCGAGCACACGCTCGTCGACGTGGCCCGACGTGGTGCGCGTCGTCTCGCACACGGGGCGGAACTGCCGGCAGCGCCGTCGCCGGACGCGCCCGCCGCGGTGCTGTTCACCTCGGGGTCGACCGGCCCGGCGAAGGGCGTCGTGTACACGCACGGGCAGCTGAGCGCCGTCCGGGACGCCCTGGCGACCCAGTACGACGTCGGGGTCGGCACCGGACTCGTCGCCGGGTTCGCACCGTTCGCGCTGCTCGGCCCGGCCCTCGGCGCCAGGTCGGTCGCGCCCGACATGGACGTCACCGCGCCGCGCACGCTCACGGCGAAGGCGGTCGCTGCGTCGGTCGGCGCCGCCGATGCCACCGTGGTGTTCCTGTCGCCGGCAGCGCTGGCCAACGTCGTCGAGACTGCGTCGGAGCTCACCGACGCCGACCGTGCGGCGCTGCGGGGCGTGCGGCTGTTCCTGTCGGCCGGCGCTCCCGTGTCGGCCGCGCTGCTGACCGCGGCGACCGAGCTGATGCCGAACGCCACTGCCCACACCCCCTACGGCATGACCGAGGGGCTGCTCATGACCGACGTCGACCTGGACGGGGTCCGCGCCGCCGGCCGGTCCACCGACGAGGGGATCTGCGTCGGGGCGCCGGCGGAGAACGTCCGCGTCCGCATCGCGCCGCTCGACGGTTCCGGTCGCGCGACCGGAGCCCTGACGGACGCGCCCGGGGTCACCGGCGAGATCGTCGTCGCGGCACCGCACGTGCGCGACCACTACGACCGGCTCTGGCGCACCGACCGGGTCTCGCGGCTCGGGGTCGACGACCCGCGCGGACACCGCACCGGGGACGTCGGACACCTCGACTCCGCGGGACGGGTGTGGGTCGAAGGCCGGCTGCAGCACGTGCTCACCACGCCCGACGGGGTCGTCACACCGGTCGGGCCGGAGCAGCGGATCGAGGGCGTCGACGGTGTCGGACGTGCCGGGGTGGCGGGCATCGGTCCGATCGGCACGCAGCAGGTTGTGGCCGTCGTCGAGACCGAACCCGCCGGGCGCCGGCCGGGTCTGGCGTCGCCGCAGCTCGCCGCCGCGGTCCGCGCTGCCGCCGGGGTCCGGCTCGCCGCGGTGCTCGTCGTGCCCGTGCTGCCGACCGACATCCGGCACAACTCCAAGGTCGACCGCACCCGGCTGTCCCGCTGGGCCGGCTCGGTGCTGTCCGGCGGACGGATGGTCCGGCCGTGAAGGTCCTGGTCACCGGGGCCAGCGGGTTCCTCGGGCAGGCCACCGCCGCCGCCGTGCGGGACGCCGGACACGAGGTCCGCACGTTCCAGCGCCGTCCCTCGGGCGTCGCCGGGGTGCAGGACGTCGCCGGCACGATGACCGACGACACTGCGCTCGCCCGCGCGGTCGACGGGGTCGAAGCCGTCGTGCACCTGGCCGCCAAGGTGTCGCTCGCCGGGGACCCAGCCGACTTCGCGCGCGTGAACGTCGACGGAACGCGATCACTGCTGCGAGCCGCCCGTGCCGCCGGGGTCGCGCGCTTCGTCTTCGTGTCGTCGCCGTCGGTCGCGCACACCGGGTCGTCGCTCGTCGGGGCCGACGCCGGACCTGCCGAACCGTCCCGTGCCCGTGGCGACTACGCCCGCACCAAGGCCGCGGCGGAGCTGCTGGCACTCGACGCCGACGCCCCGGACTTCGCCGTCGTGGCGGTCCGGCCGCACCTGGTGTGGGGGCCGGGTGACACGCAGCTCGTCGGACGGATCGTCGAGCGGGCCCGGGCCGGACGACTCCCACTGCTCGACTCCGGCGCCGCGCTCATCGACACGCTCTACGTCGACAACGCCGCGACGGCCATGGTCGCGGCGCTCGAGCACGCCACGGACGACGGCGTCCACGGCAACGCGTACGTCGTCACGAACGGTGAGCCCCGCCCGGTCGCCGACCTGCTCGCCGGCATCTGCACGGCGTCGGGCGTCCGACCGCCGCAGTGGCACGTGCCGGCGGCGGTCGCCCGGATCGCGGGCTCAGTGGTCGAGGCCGTCTGGCGTGTCCGACCGGGCGAGGACGAGCCGCCGATGACCCGGTTCCTGGCCGAACAGCTCTCGACCGCGCACTGGTTCGACCAGCGGCGGACCCGGCAGGACCTGCGGTGGACCCCGTCGGTGTCGATCGACCAGGGGCTGGAGCGGCTGCGCGCCGCGGCTCAGGCCTCGTCGGCCGCCACGTAGACCCAGGCTGTCCAGCCCGATGCCAGCGTGACCTGGATGCGCTGGTAGTCGGCGACCTCGTAGTCGTCGACCGCGCGGAGCTGCCACTCGTACCCGAGCGTCAGGGCCACGCCCTCGACGACGTCGCCCGCGGCGCCGCGGCGCAGGATCGGGTGCCGGTCGGAGCCGCTCGTCCGGATGACGTCCGGGTCGGTGATCGTCACCCAGTCGAGTCGCCAGCCGGGCAGGGAGTCCGCGGTCGTCGGGACGTGGTCGCCGAACAGGGACTCCTGCACCAGGGGCTGCTGGAGGGTGCCGTACGAGAAGACCCGGTGCGTCGCTCCGGGGCGCGGCGTCGGACGCTTGACGGGACGCGGCGCGATCGCCGGGGTCGAGGTCCAGACGAGTGCACCGGCCAGGCCGGTCAGGCCGAGGTGCAGCAGCCCGATGATGCCGACGACGCCGCCCCAGGGGAAGCCGACCGCGAACGCAATGACGCCGACGACGAGACAGACGAGCGCGAACGCGCCGAGACCGATGACCCAGCGCTGGCCGGGGGAGAGACGCTTCACGTCGCGAGGCTAGCGGACGGGCAGTGGACCGGAGGACCACCCGGGTGCGCCGACGTGGGCGGGTGGGGCGGGCCTCCAGTCCGGGACCGCGTGCACGACGTCAGCCGGTGAAGCGGTTCCAGAGCTCCGTGACGATCGGCCAGACGTCGCCCGCGCGGTCGGCGGACCCGACGGCGACCAGGACGACGGGGACCAGGGTGACGGCCACGCTCACCAGGACGGCGAGCACGACGGCGGTCGTCGCGGTGGCGGTGTGCCGGCGGGTCAGGGCGAGCAGGAGCAGGGCGAGCACCACGACCGCGCCGAGCAGGGCGATGAGGGTGACGCGGACGAACGGGAACGGCACGAGGCCGGCGGTGGTCGCGGTGACCCCGCCGAGGAACCCGACCAGCGGCAGGAAGCCGCCGACCGCGATGGCGAGCACGAGGAAGACCCCGATGCCGCCGGCGATCCAGACGCCGCGGGGTCGGGGGCGCCGGTCGCGGGACCGGCGCCCTCCGGACCAGGCGGTGGTCACGGCTGGTCCCGGTGCCGCGGTGCCGCTGCGGCGTCGGCGGCCGAGTCAGCGGCGTCAGCGGCGTCGTCAGCCGCTTCGGCCGCGGCACCGGCGACGTCGGCGGCCCGGTCGCGGGTCGTGCCGGCTGTCTCGACGACGACGTCGCGGGCCTGTTCGGCGGCGTCCTTCGCGGACGATGCCGCGTCGGCGGCCTGCTCCGATGCGCGGGCGAGGGACTCCGAGGCGGAGTCGCGAACACGCTCGCCGGTCTCGGCAGCGGCGTCGACGGCACGCTTCGTCGTGTCGGCGGTGGCGTCGGCAGCGCGCTTGGTGGCGTCGGCGGTGGCGGACGCTGCCTGTTTGGTGGCGTCAGCGGTGGCGTCGGCAGCCTGCTTCGTCGCGTCCGCCGTGGCCGTGGCAGCGCGCTTCGTGGCGTCCGCGGTCGTCTCGGCGGCCCGCTTGACGGCGTCGCCGGTCGACTCGGCCGCCTGCTTGAGGGCGTCGGTCGTCTGCTCGGCGGCGCGACCCAGCGGGGACTGCTCGTCGTCGAACGGGCCGTGCACGTCGAGGACGCGCACGTCGACCGTGGTGTGCAGGTCGGACAGCTGGCGCGTCGCTGCGCGCACCTGCTGCCGGACCTCGGCGGCGACGTCGAGCACCGGGTGCGGGTAGCTGACGACGACGGCGACCTGGACACTGAGCTCGCCGTCCTGTTCGTCGACCTGCACGCCGGCGGTGCCCGCCGAGCGGCCGAGCTGCTTCCGCAGCTGGTCGGCGGCACGGGCGGCGATCCCGCCGAGGTGGTGCACGCCGGGCACGCCGAGTGCGGTCTCCGCCGCGGTGCGCGCGACGATCGTCGCGGTGCTCGCGTCGTCGGGCAGCGGCTCCGTCAGTGCTGCGGGCAGGGCCACCTCGGTGACCTGCGTGTTCGCATGGGGGTCGTGCTGCATGGTTCCTCCTCGTTCGGGATCAGCGCGGGGACGCGTCGGGGCACCCGTTCGACGGGTGCCCCGACGCGGTCGTGCGACCTACTTCTTGAAGACGTCCTTGACGTCCTCGCCGGTCTGCTTCGCGCTCGCAGCGGTCTGGTCCTTCTTGCCTTCGGCGACCTTGGCGTCGTCGTTGGTCAGGTTGCCGACGGCTTCCTTCGCCTTGCCGGCGAGGTCCTGAGCGGCGTTCTTGATCTTGTCGTCGAGTCCCATGACGGGTCCTTTCGTGGGTGGGCGTGTGCCCGGTGGTGTGGAGGTGGGCCGGGAGGCCCGGGGGTGCGTCCGGCTGACGGGTGTCAGTGGACGCGGGTCGCCTTCGCGAGCGCGGAGCGGGTACCGCCGGTCAGGTGCACGAGCACCGGGACCGGACGGCCGAGGGTGCGGTCGAGGACCGCGACGGCTCGGTCGACGGCGTCGACCACGGTGACGGCGTCCCCGCCGCGGCGGACCGCGACACGGATCCGTGCGGCGCGCTGCCGGCGGACGAGGTAGGTGTCGACGCGGGAGCCGACCACGTCGCGGACACCCGCGAGTTCGTGTTCGACGACGTCCCGGACGAGTGCGACGTTGATGGTGACCGCGTCGTCGCCCGAGCGTTCCCGGACGGCGACGGACGTGCCGCCACCACCGCGGGTGGACGCCCACACGAGTGACAGGACGACCACGAGGGCCGCGGCCCCGGCGACGATCCACAGCGCGGACGCGGGCATGTCGAGGCTGCGGGGGAGGTCGACGTACGGCTTGAGCGCATCCTGGACGGCGGGCAGGACACCCGCGCCCATCGCGATCCCGACGACGACGGCGACCAGGCCGAGGACGAACAGGATGATCCGGTTGAGGGTCCGGTTGCTCTTGGTCATGCGAGGGTTCCCTTCTCCTCGACCCGGACGCGGACGCGTCGGCCGAAACGCTCGTCGAGGCCGCTCAGGCGCTCCACGACGGCGGCGCGGACGGTCGCCTCGTCGACCGGCACACCGGTGACGGGGACGATGCGGACCTCGGTGGAACGGCCGCGGGCGGTGGCGGAGGCGTTCCCCTCGGGGACGCCGGCCGCCATGCCGGCGGCGTTCGCCGCGGTGGAGGCGACGATGCGGGAGTCGATGACGACCGCACCACGCTCGTGCTCGACGACCGATCGGTGCTGGCGACCGGGCTTGAGGGCCAGGACGACCAGCACGACGCCGAGGACGACGAGCACGCCAGCGATGACCTCGACGATGGTGACGAACGCGGCGTCCGGGCGGAGCGCCGTGTCGACCACGGTCTGGGGGTCGGCGACGAGCGGTGGGCGTCCGATGGCACTGAGCACCGACTCGGTGCCGATCCAGGCGGCCACCAGGGCGAGCACCACGAGGGCCACCGCCACTGCTGTGGAGCGGGAGCGGTGCACGCTCCGACGACGGATGCGTCGTTCGACGGAACCGTTGCTCATGATGGCCTCCTAGCGGGCACGGGACTCGTGCTCGCGCACGATCCCGGTGAGTTCGATGTGGGCACTGCCGACGCGGCGCCCGGTCAGGTCGCTCACGCGGCCCTTGACCTGGTCAGCGATCCGGATCGACCCGGAGACGATGTCGTCGCTCGCGGCGATCGGCCCGGTGATGTCGAGGGACAGTGCTCCCGACGCGTCGCCGAGTCCGACGCGCACCCGCTTGGCGGGGGCGCCGAGCCCTTCGGCTGCGACGGCCCGCGCCAGCGAGGTGAGCGCGCGTGCGGTGATCTCGACGCGGCCCGGGACGTCCGGGCCGGCGTTCACCGGGAGCTCCGGCGTCCGGTCAGCACGTCGGTCAGGGCGCCGCGGTCGATGCGACCGGTGGCGAGGGCGGCCACGAGGGCCCCGATCGCACCGAACACGATCACGAGCACGAAGCCCCAGAACCCGAACTGCAGTGCCACGACGGCGAGGACTGCGCCGATGAGGGCGCCGATCAGCGTGTTGCTCATGCGACTCGCGCTTCCTTCTTCTCGTCGTCGTTGTCGTCGTCGTCACCCGGGATGTAGACGTCCTGGACGGTCACGTTGACCTCGGCGACCTCCATGCCGACGATCTGCTCGAGGGCACGGGCCACACCGGTGCGGACACCGTCGGCGACCTGCTGGAGCGACACCGGGTACTCGGCGACGATCACGATGTCCGCGGCGACCTGCTTCTCGCCGACCTCGACCTTGACGCCCTGACCGAAGTCGCGCTGGCCGATCGCGTCGCGGATGGCGCCGATGGCACGGGCTGCGCCGTTGCCGAGGGAGTGCACGCCGTTGACCTCGCGGGCGGCGATGCCGGCGACCTTCGACACGACGGTGTCGTCGATGACGGTCTTGCCGGTGACGCCGCTGGTGCCGGCGTGCGAGGTGGCACGGGTCGCCGTGGTGGCCGGGGTGGGGGTGGTGGTGTCAGCCATGGTTCATTCCTTCCGTTGACCCGCCGGGCGTTCCCAGCGGTTGCTGTTCACGGATGAGACGGGCTGTGGAAGAGATTCGTCACACACGACTTCTCGGATTCGGGAAAAATCCAGGGATCCCCGGAAATCCGGGGATCTGCGTGTACCCCCGGGGCGTTCCGTCAGGCCGTTTCGCCGATTCCGGCCGCGTCGTTGCGTTCGGCAGCGGCCCGCATGGCGCGGACACAGGCCATCGGGGACTGGCCGCGCTCCTCGCGGAAGAGCTGCTGCAACCGACGGGGGAGCACCCCTGCGGCGGCTGCGATGTCGTCGAGCGTGAGCGGGTCGTCGAGGTGCTGTTCGATGTAGGACACCGCACGACGGACACGCCACGACGCCCTGCCGGCCTCCGGCTGCGCCGCGAGTGCCGCGCGCTTCGTGGTGGCCGGGTCCTCGCCGAACCGTTCGCGGTAGGTCTCGGCGAACCGGCCGGGGTTCGTGAAGCCCCACCGCCGGGCGATCACGGCGATCCCCGACGACACGAGCGGGCAGTCCGCTGCAGTCGCGCCGCCGCGGTCCGCGCGCAGGAGCTCTTCTCGCACCCGGTCCAGGCGGTGGTCGCGGAGGAACCGGTGCGGAGTGGTGTCGAGCGTCCGGGCGAAGACGTCCTGCAGTCCACGCTGGCTGAGCCCGCAGGCGGCGGCGATGGTGGGGATCGAGGGGCGTTCGGCGGCGTGCAGCTCGATGAACCGGACGGCGTCACGCAGCCGGTTCGCCACGGGGACGTCGTCGCCGCGGTTGCGGATGGGGAACGTGTCGAGGATGACGACGGCCAGCCGACGGTTCAGCGCGGTCCGCATCGGGCCGAGCACGCGGTCGTCGACCAGTGCCGGGCCGAGTTCGCGGATGAGGTGCCGGAGCGGTTCGCGCCGGGCGATGACCTCGTCCTGCTGGTCGAACAGCAGCGGACCGTCCGGCAGCCGGTAGCCGAGGTCGCGGCCGACGCTCCGCAGGAAGCGGTCGGACACGTGCACGCCGTTGTAGACGGTGCCGTCGGACTCGAACCGGTACGCCTCGGACGCCGAGGCGATGTACGGGCTGCCCGGCTCGACGACGCGGGTGCGGTCGGCGAAGTGCATCTCGAGCCGGCCCTTGGTCAGCCAGAACACCACGTGGTCGTCCCGCACACCGATGACCCCGCCGCGTCGCCCGCCCTCGGCACGCATGGTGCGGAGTGACAGGTCGTCGTCGCCGACGACCGTGTACTCGTACCGGGTGTCGTCGGTGGCGAAGGTCTCCGAGGCGAAGTCCGAGCCGCCGTACTCCGCGGCGAAGATCTCGGAGTAGTCGGAACCCTCACCGTCGGAGAACCGCAGCCGGCGGAATCCGTTCGTCGTCGAGGTGTCCATGCGCCGATCATGCCATCAGTTGCACCAGACAAGGAAAGGAATACCCTAGGGGGGTACCGTATTGAGAACGGTGGAGGCGGACATGCACGAACACGTCGGGTACATCGGCGACAAGGACGACCTGCTCAAGCGACTCCGTCGCGCCGAGGGGCAGGTGCGCGGGATCGCGCGGATGGTCGAGGACGAGACGTACTGCATCGACGTCCTGACCCAGATATCCGCGGCGAACCGGGCGCTCGAACGCGTCGCGCTGTCGTTGCTCGAAGACCACCTGGCGCACTGCGTCGCCGAGGCCGTCGCCGAGGGCGGGGACGCCGCCGACGAGAAGGTGCGCGAGGCCAGCCAGGCGATCGCCCGGCTCGTCCGCTCCTGACCCCTGACGATCGATCAACCAGAAGGAGACACCATGACCACCGAGACGCTGCTCGTCGAGGGCATGACCTGCGAACACTGCGTGATGAGCGTCACCGAGGAACTCTCCGAGGTCGACGGGGTGACGGGCGTCGACGTCCGACTCGTCCCCGGCGGCTCGTCCGAGGTCACCGTCAGCTCCGCGGCGCCGGTCGATGCGGACGCCCTGCACGCCGCGGTGGCCGAGGCAGGCTACGAGGTCGCGCGCTCGTGACGGACCGCACCGTCGAACTCGACATCACCGGGATGACCTGCGCCTCGTGCGCGAACCGCATCGAGCGAAAGCTCGGCAAGCTGCCCGGCGTCACCGCCACCGTGAACTACGCCACCGAGAAGGCGCAGGTGCAGGTCGCGGCCGACGGCACCGCCGACCCCCAGTCGCTGATCGCCGCGGTGGAGTCCGCCGGTTACGGCGCCACGGTGCCGGCGCCGCCCGCTGCCGCCGACGCCGAGCCCAGGGCCGACCAGGACCGGGCGGAACCGCTGCGACGACGCCTGGTCGTGTCCGCCGTGCTCGCGGTGCCCGTCGTGGTGCTCTCGATGGTGCCGGCCCTGCAGTTCCCGAACTGGCAGTGGCTCGCCCTGACGCTCGCGGCACCCGTCGCGGTCTGGGGTGCGCTCCCGTTCCACCGTGCCGCATGGGTGAACGCCCGCCACGGTGCCGCCACCATGGACACCCTGGTGAGCGTCGGGGTCCTCGCCGCGTTCGGGTGGTCGCTGTACGCCCTGTTCCTCGGGGACGCCGGCACGACCGGCATGCACATGACGTTCTCGTGGTTCGCCACCGACCCCGAGGCCGCCGACCTGTACCTCGAGGTCGCGACCGCCGTGACGGTGTTCATCCTCGCCGGCCGGTACATGGAGGCCCGTGCGAAGACGCAGTCCGGTGCCGCACTCCGGGCGCTGCTCGAACTCGGTGCGAAGGACGCCACGGTCCTGCGCGACGGTGCCGAACACCGCGTGCCGACCTCGTCCCTCGTCGTCGGCGACGTCGTCGTCGTGCGACCCGGCGAGCGGATCCCGAGCGACGGCCTGGTGCAGGACGGCTCCTCGGCCGTCGACCGCAGCATACTCACCGGCGAGTCCGTGCCGGTCGAGGTCGGACCGGGCGACCGTGTCACCGGCGCCACGATCAACGTCGGCGGCCGACTCGTCGTCGCCGTCACCCGCATCGGTGCCGACACCGAGCTCGCCCGCATGGGGCGCCTGGTCGAGGACGCCCAGACCGGCAAGGCCGAGGTGCAGCGTCTGGCCGACCGCGTGTCCGGCGTCTTCGTGCCGATCGTCATCGCGCTCGCCGTGTTGGCCTTCGTCGGCTGGCTCGTGCTCGGCGGCTCGGTCACGGCGGCCTTCACCGCCGCCGTCGCCACCCTGATCATCGCGTGCCCGTGCGCCCTCGGGCTCGCCACGCCCACCGCGCTGCTGGTCGGCACCGGTCGGGGCTCGCAGCTCGGGATCCTGATCGGCGGCCCGCAGGTGCTCGAGCGCACGCGCGGCGTCGACACCGTCGTGCTCGACAAGACCGGCACCGTCACCACCGGGTCGATGACCCTGCGGTCCGTGACCGTCGTCGACGAGACCGAGGACGCCGTGCTCCGGCTCGCCGCCGCGGTCGAGGACGGCTCGGAGCACCCCGTCGCCCGCGCCGTGACCACCGCGGCCCGCGCCCGGGCCACCGACCTGCCCGCGGCCGAGCAGTTCACCGCCACCGCCGGTGCCGGGGTGCAGGCCGTCGTGGACGGTGACGTCGTCCTGGTCGGCACGACCCGCTGGCTCGCCGACGCATGGTCGATCACCCTGCCGCCGGTGCTCGCCGACGTGGTGGACGGCGCCGAGGCCGACGGGGCCACCGCGGTCGTCGTCGCCCGGAACGGCAGCGCCCTGGGCGTGGTCGTCGTCGGCGACACCGTGAAGCCCGAGGCCGCCGACGCGATCACCCGCTTCCGCGCGCTCGGCCTGCGCCCGGTCCTGCTCACCGGCGACAACGACGGCGCAGCACGTGCCGTCGCCGCCCGGGTCGGCATCGACGAGGTGCACGCCCGCGCGACCCCGGCGTCGAAGCTCGAGGCCGTCCGCCGGCTGCAGTCCGAGGGCCGGAGCGTCGCGATGGTCGGCGACGGCGTGAACGACGCCGCCGCGCTGGCAGCCGCAGACCTCGGCATCGCGATGGGCGCCGGCACCGACGCGGCCATCGCGGCGAGCGACATCACGGTCGTGAGCGGTCGGCTCACCGTGGTGGCCGACGCCGTCCGGCTGTCCCGCGCGACGCTCGGCGTCATCAAGGGCAACCTGTTCTGGGCGTTCGCGTACAACGTGGCGGCGATCCCGCTCGCGATGGCGGGGCTGCTGAACCCGGTGCTGGCGGGTGCGGCGATGGCGTTCTCGTCGGTCTTCGTCGTGACGAACAGCCTGCGCCTGCGCCGCTTCGCACCGCAGTCGTGAACCCGGCCACAGTCGTGAACCGGGCAGGCCGACCGCAGCCCTGAACCCGGCAAGCCGACCGCGGCGATGAACGCGACCGGCCGGGAGGCGTGACGCGCGCAGCGAACGCGAGCCGCGCCTCCCGTCCGACTGTGCGCACCACCTGCCGGAGCGCACTACGCTCGAAGACGGTCCGCGACGCAGCGCTGCGTGACCCGCGGGCTGTACGTCTCGAACGTGATCCCCAGGAGGACCGAAGTGACCGAATCCGCTCCCGTCGACCCCACATCGACCGAAGGCTGGAAGAAGCTCGACAGCATCGCTGCCGGCTTCACCCCGGACCTGCGAGGGTGGTTCGACAGCGACCCCGGTCGTGCCGAGCAGTACACCTTCCAAGCTGCCGACCTGACCGTCGACCTGTCCAAGGGCCTGGTGACCGACGAGGTCCTCGCCGCGCTGCTGCAGGTCGCGGAGGACACCGGTGTCGCCGAGCGCTTCCAGGCGATGCTCGCCGGTGAGCACATCAACGTCACCGAGGACCGCGCCGTACTGCACACCGCGCTCCGTCGTCCGAAGGCGACCGAGGGCCTCGTGCCGGCCGCGCCGCTGACCGTCGACGGCCAGGACGTCGACGCCGACGTGCACGCCACGCTCGACAAGGTCTACGGCTTCGCCGAGCAGGTCCGCAGCGGTGCCTGGACCGGTGTCACCGGCAAGCGCATCGAGACCGTCGTCAACATCGGCATCGGTGGCTCCGACCTCGGCCCGGTCATGGTCTACGAGGCGCTCAAGCCCTACGTCCAGCCCGGCCTCGGGGCCCGCTTCGTGTCGAACATCGACCCGGCGGACATCTACGAGAAGACCGCGGACCTGGACCCCGAGACCACGCTCTTCATCGTCGCGTCGAAGACCTTCGGCACGCTCGAGACCCTGACGAACGCGCGCCTCGCCCGCCAGTGGCTGTGGGAGAAGCTCGGCCTGACCGACGCCGCCGACGACGAGAAGAAGAACGCCGTCGCCAAGCACTTCGTCGCCGTCTCCACCGCGCTCGACAAGGTCGAGGCGTTCGGCATCGACCCCGAGAACGCCTTCGGCTTCTGGGACTGGGTGGGCGGCCGCTACTCGGTCGACTCGGCCATCGGCACGAGCGTCGTCATCGCCATCGGCAAGGAGAACTGGGAGCAGTTCCTCGCCGGCTTCCACGCCATCGACGAGCACGTCCGCACCACGCCGCTCGAGCAGAACGTCCCCGTCCTGATGGGCCTGCTCAACGTCTGGTACACGAACTTCCTCGGTGCGCAGAGCCACGCGGTCCTGCCGTACACGCAGTACCTGCACCGCTTCGCCGCGTACCTGCAGCAGCTCACGATGGAGTCGAACGGCAAGCGCGTCCGCTGGGACGGCTCGCCCGTCACCACCGAGACCGGCGAGGTCTTCTGGGGTGAGCCCGGCACGAACGGCCAGCACGCGTTCTACCAGCTCATCCACCAGGGCACCCGCCTGATCCCGGCCGACTTCATCACGGTCGCCAACCCGGCCCGTCCGCTGCAGGACGAGACCGGCGACGGCGAGGGCGTCGCGCCCGGCACCGACGTGCACACGTTGTTCCTGGCGAACTTCTTCGCGCAGACCAAGGCGCTGGCGTTCGGCAAGAGCGCCGACGAGGTCCGCGCCGAGGGCACCACCGACGAAGGAATCGTCGCGGCCCGCACGTTCCCCGGCAACAAGCCGACCACGTCGATCATCGCGCCGGAGCTCACCCCGAGCGTGCTCGGCCAGCTCATCGCGCTGTACGAGCACATCGTGTTCACCGAGGGCACGATCTGGGGCATCGACTCGTTCGACCAGTGGGGTGTGGAGCTCGGCAAGCAGCTGGCGCTGCAGGTCACGCCGGCCGTCGAGGGCGACCAGGCCGCGCTCGACGCGCAGGACCCGTCGACCAAGGCGCTCATCGCGAAGTACCTGGAGCTGCGGAAGTAGCGCACGCCCCCACCTGACGGACGGGAGGCCCGTGGCGGATCCGCCACGGGCCTCCCGTCCGTCGTGTGCGTGCGCTGCGGCCGCGGGCCGGTCGCCGGGCCGGTTTCGCGCTCAGCGACACCTCATGCGCGCGCCGTCCCGTGCGGTGTCGCTCAGTGCGGAACGCGGCTGGTCGCGGTGCCCCGCCACCGCGACGGACGGTCCGCCGGTGTCGGTCGGAGCGGCTACGGTCGAGGGCATGGAGCGTTCGGAGATCCTCGCCGCGGCTGCCGCCGCGCACGCCGCCCGCATCGCAGCGGCGGGTGGTGACGACGCCGCGGCGCGTGAACGGGCCGACAGTGTCCGGCGCCGGGCCGACGGGCTCACCGACCGGTACGACACGGTCGAGGGCACGGACACCGAGTCCGACGCCCGTGACGCCGCCCGCCGTCGTGCGGGAGAGGCGGACCGCGCGGCCTCGCGCACCGAGGGCGTGCTGTCCGACTGGCACCGGATGGGCACTCGTCGTGGCGTCACCCCGGACGCGCAGGTCCGCACGGCCTGGACCGTGACCGGGGTCCCCGAGCGGGGTGACGCCCGTGCGCTGGCGAACGTGCTGCTCTCGACCGCGGGGCACGCGGGCCGCGTCGCCGACGCCGCTCGGCGCAACCCCGCCCTGTCCGGCGCCGCCAGTGCGGCCGCTCGACGCACCGTCCGCCGCTACACCGACCACGGTGCGGACATGGCGTCGTTGGGGGACGTCCTCGGCGACGGCCCCGTCGACGACGACCGCTGACGCTGCATCGCAGATTGGACCGCTCCCGTCCTCATCAGGTGTTCTGTGGACCGATCCAAACGACCTGACGACAGAATGTCCAATTGACAGGACATGGAATCGGGTTACGATCGGTCCACGCACTGACGCGCGATCACCGACGAAGGAGTCACCGAATGGTCGACATCAAACCGACAGCCCCGACTGTCGCACTGCCCCCGTTGGGGACCGGGCCGCACCGCCGACGTCTCGGCGTGCTGGCCCTCGTC
Source organism: Curtobacterium sp. MCBA15_007 (assembly GCF_001864905.1). Lineage (NCBI taxonomy): Bacteria > Bacillati > Actinomycetota > Actinomycetes > Micrococcales > Microbacteriaceae > Curtobacterium > Curtobacterium sp. MCBA15_007. Next base: position 9,545 of record NZ_MJGM01000014.1, on the reverse strand, counting down.
GCCACGTTCGGCGGGTTGCTCTTCGGGTACGACACCGGCGTCATCAACGGCGCCCTGAACCCGATGAAGACGGAGCTCGGCCTCACCAACTTCACCGAGGGTGTCGTCACGAGCTCGCTGCTGTTCGGCGCCGCGATCGGTGCCATGCTCGGCGGCCGCATCGCCGACGGCTGGGGGCGCCGCAAGACGATCATCCTGCTCGCCGTCACGTTCTTCGTCGGCACGCTGATCTGCGTGTTCGCGCCGACGTTCGAGGTCATCGTCATCGGTCGTGTGCTCCTCGGCCTCGCGGTCGGTGGCGCGTCGACGGTGGTGCCCGTCTTCCTCGCCGAACTCGCCCCGTACGAGATCCGCGGATCCCTGTCCGGCCGCAACGAGCTGATGATCGTCATCGGCCAGCTCGCGGCGTTCGTGGTCAACGCGGTCATCGGCAGCGTGTGGGGTGAGGGCAACGGGGTGTGGCGCGTCATGCTGGCCGTCTGCGCGCTCCCCGCGATCGCCCTCTTCGTCGGCATGCTCCGGGTGCCGGAGTCGCCGCGCTGGCTCGCGTCGAAGAACCGTTACGACGAAGCACTCTCCGTCCTCGAGCAGGTGCGGACCACCGACCGTGCCCGTGCCGAGCTCGACGACATCAAGCGGAGCAACGACATCGAGGCGAAGGTCGAGCGCGTCAGCGGGTGGCAGACGCTGCGCGGGAACAAGTGGCTCATCCGCATCGTGCTCATCGGCGCCGGACTCGGCGTCGCGCAGCAGCTCACCGGCATCAACTCGATCATGTACTACGGCCAGACCGTGCTCATCGAGTCCGGGTTCCAGGCATCGGCAGCCCTCATCGCGAACATCGCACCCGGTGTGATCGCCGTGGTCGGTGGCGTCATCGCCCTGTACAACATGGAGAAGATCAACCGCCGGACGACGCTGATCCTCGGGTTCACGCTGACGACGACCTGCCACTTCCTGATCGGCATCGCGTCGGTCGCACTGCCCGAGGGCAACCCCGCTCGTCCGTGGGTGATCCTGTTCCTGGTCGTCGCGTTCGTCGGCTCGATGCAGACCTTCCTCAACATCGCCGTGTGGGTCGTCCTGTCCGAGATCTTCCCGACCCAGATCCGCGCGCTCGGCATGGGCATCTCGGTGTTCTGCCTCTGGATCGCGAACGCGTTCCTCGGGCTGTACTTCCCGACCATCGTCGCCGCGACCGGCATCACCGGGACGTTCTTCGGCTTCGGGATCGTCGGGCTCCTCGCCCTGCTCTTCATCTGGAAGTTCGTGCCAGAGAGCCGCGGCCGCACCCTGGAAGAGGTCGAAGAGGGCGTCACCACCGGCAACATCTTCACCGTCCCCGTAAAGGCGTCGCGCCGCTAGGCCGCACCACGCTGCACCGAGTGCGCAGAAGACGTCGGGTCGCCCCAGGGCACCCGGCGTCTTCTGCTCATTCGGTGTGCGACGAAGCACGCAGACGGACGGGAGGC
>NZ_MJGM01000014.1:0-7518 GCF_001864905.1 Curtobacterium sp. MCBA15_007 | reverse complement strand
TGGCACCGGGCCTCCCGTCCTGTGGTCGCGCTACGGGCGCAGGAGCACCTTGCCGACGCGGCCGGCGGTGTCGCTGGCGCGCACGGCGTCGCGGACCTGCTCGAAGGCGAAGGTCTCGGCGACGGGGAGCGTCAGCGAGCCGTCGAGCACGCGGGTGATGAGCTCACCGAAGAGCTGGCCCTTCGTCTCGGCGGGCATCGTCTTGCTGACGACGGAACCCCAGAAGCCCTTCACGGTGAGCTGGCCGAAGATGACCTTGCCCGACGGGATCTCGAGCGTCGGCGACGCCATCGCGCCGAAGACGACGAGGGTGGCGTTCTCGCCCAGCACCGAGGCGATGTCGCCGGCGGCCTTGCCGCCGACGGACTCGACACCGGCGATGATCGGGGCGCCGCCGGTGATCGCGGCGACCTGGTCCTGCCAGTCGTCGGCGTCGGTGGCGACGATGCGCTCGATGCCCTGCTCACGGAGCTCGTCGACACCGGCGGCGCGACGGACGAGTCCGATGACGTTGATGCCGCGTGCGGCACCGAGCTGGGCGACCATGCGACCGACCGCACCGTTGGCGGCGTTCTGGATGATCCAGTCGCCCTCGTGCAGGTCGAGCGAGTGCAGCAGGCTGATGGCGCTGAACGGCATCGAGACGAGCTGCGCGGCGGCCTCGTCGGTCATCGCGTCCGGCACCGGCACGAGGCCTGCGGCGTTCGCGGTGTAGTACTCGGCCCAGACGCCGAAGGCGCCACCGGCGACGCGCTGGCCGACCTGCAGGTTCGTGACGCCCTCGCCGAGCGCCTCGACGACGCCGAGTGCCTCGGTGCCCGAGGCGGCGGGCAGCTCCGGCTTGAAGCCGTAGGTGCCGCGGACGGTCCACAGGTCGTGGTTGTGGATGGGGGAGAGGACCGTGCGGACGAGGACCTCGCCGGCGGCGGGCGTCGGGACGGGGCGCTCCTGCACCTCGAGGACGTCGGCGGGCTCGGCGAACGTCTCGTGGACGACGGCGCGCATGGTGGTGGGGGTGGTGGTGCTCATGGGTCAGTCCTCCGAGACGACGATGGTGACGTCGATGTTGCCGCGGGTCGCGTTCGAGTAGGGGCAGACCTGGTGGGCTGCGTCGGCGAGGGCCTGGGCCTGGTCGTGCTCCAGGCCGGGGATGACGACCTCGAGCATGACGGCGAGCTGGTAGCCACCGTTGCCGTTCGGGCCGATCTGCACGCGACCGCCGACGGACGAGTCGGTGATCTTCACCTTCTGGCTGCGGGCGACGCCCTGCAGTGCGGAGTGGAAGCAGGCGGCGTAGCCGGCTGCGAAGAGCTGCTCGGGGTTCGCGCCGTTGCCGGAGCCACCCATCTCCTTCGGGATGGCGAGGTCGAACTCGACCGTGCCGTCGCTCGTGGCGACGTGGCCGTTGCGGCCTTCGCCGGTGGCCAGGGCCTCGGCGGTGTAGAGGGCTTCCATGGGGTTCCTTCCTTGTGGGGCGGATCGTGCAGTTCGGGGTGTGCGGCGTGCTCTCGCGCTCAGCGACAGTTCACGGGCACACGTGGCCGTGAGGTGTCGCTCAGCGCGGAACGGCGCCGGGGTCAGCGCCGGCGGCGTCGCGCTCGGGATCGGCCGCCGTGTGCATCGTCTCGGTCAGCCGGTGCAGCGTCGCGATGAGCTCGGCAGCGGCACGTTCGTCGGCCAGGCCCATCCCGGCGGCTATGCGTGCGGGGATGCCGCTCAGCTCGGACCGCAGTTCGCGGCCGCGCTCACCGACGGTGACGGTGACGACGCGTTCGTCGGTGCTGCGGCGCTCGCGACGGACCAGGTCGCTCTGCTCCATGCGGCGGAGCAGCGGCGAGAGGGTGCCGGAGTCGAGCTGCAGGTGTTCCCCGAGGCTCGAGACGGTCTGGTCGCCCTCGACCCACAGGGTGACGAGCACCAGGTACTGCGGGTACGTCAGGCCCCAGGGTTCGAGCATCGTGCGGTACGCCTGCGTGGTGGCGCGGGACGCCGCGTAGAGGGAGAAGCACACCATCTCGTCGGTCACGGGCATGCGTCCACACTGTCACGCAACCCAGTTGTGCACAACTCGATGCAGCGGATGCCCAGCTGACGAACACGCCGACGGCCCGTGCGGTTAGGCTGACGTGACCCACGATGACCAGCTGCGACCTCGACAACACCACGACCCCCGGCAACGGATCGGCGTCGTCCCACGGCAAGACGATCCTGATCGGTGAGCACGCCGTGGTGTACGGCGCACCCGCTCTCGTCCTGCCGGTGCTCGACGCGCGGGTCGTGGCGACGGTCACCCCGGTCGCCGCCGACGCCGAGCAGCCCGGTCACAGCCTGCAGTCCACCGTGCACACCGGCCCCCTCGACCTGGCCCCCGCTGCCGTGATGCCGACCGTCACCGCGGTCACCGCGACCCTGCGGCACTTCGAGGTCACCGACCGGCACTTCCACGTCCGGGTCGACAGCGAGGTCCCGACCGCCCGCGGCATGGGCTCGAGCGCCGCGGTCGCCGCGGCCGTGACCGCCGCCGTCGCCGACGCGCTGGGCGAGACACTCGACGTCGAGACCCACCACGAACTCATCCAGGAGTGCGAGCGCGTCGCCCACGGGCGTCCGTCGGGCCTCGACGCCCGGGGCGTCGTCGCGTCCGCGCCGGTCTGGTTCGAGGCCGGGCACATCGAACCCGTCGCGCTCGGCGCCCGGTTCACCTTCGTCGTCGCAGACACCGGCGTCCCCGGGCACACCAGGGAAGCCGTGTCCGCGGTCCGAGCACGCCACGACCAGGACCCGGCCGGTGTCGGCGCCGTGATCGACCGGATCGGCGTGCTCGCCCGGCGGGCACGGGGGACACTCGAGGACGGCGATGCCCAGGCTCTGGGTGTCACCATGGACGCCGCGCACGACCTGCTCAGCACACTCGACGTGTCGAGTGACGACCTGGACCGGCTCGTCGACGCCGCACGCGCTGCGGACGCCCTCGGCGCGAAGCTCACCGGCGGCGGGCGGGGCGGGTGCGTCCTCGCGCTCGCCGCGGACGACGACCACGCGGACCGCATCGCGGCCGCACTCCGCGCTGCAGGGGCCGCAGCCACCTGGACCACCACGATCGGAGCCCGCGCTTGCTGACAGCCACCGCCGTCGCGCACCCCAACATCGCCCTCGTCAAGTACTGGGGGAAGGCAGACGCGCAGCTCGCGCTGCCCGCCACGGGCAGCGTCTCGATGGGGCTCGACGTGTTCCCGACGACGACCACCGTCACGGTGGACGGCGGACGGGAGGCGCTGGGCGCACGGGGAGACACGTTCACGCTGAACGGTCACGTCGTCGACGACGGGGCGCTGGTGCGCGTGCAGCAGTTCCTCGACCTGGTGCGGGAGCTCGCCGGCAGCGACGCCCGCGCGTCAGTCGTCTCCGAGAACACCGTGCCGACCGGTGCCGGGCTGGCCTCGAGCGCCTCCGGCTTCGCAGCGCTGGCCACCGCGGCCGCAGCGGCGTACGGCCTCGACCTGTCGCCGCGCGACCTGTCGCGTCTGGCCCGTCGTGGTTCGGGTTCGGCCACGCGCTCGATCCCCGGCGGTGTCGCCGTCTGGCACGCCGGCGACGACCAGGGCTCCTTCGCCGAGCCGATCCCCGCTCCGCCGATGGCCATGGTCGTCGTCACGATCGACGCCGGCCCGAAGCCGATCGGGTCGCGCGAGGCCATGCGTCGCACCATCGCCACGTCGCCCTTCTACCCCGCCTGGGTCACCTCGACCACCGAGACCGTCGGTGACATGCTCACGGCCTGTGCCGCCGGCGACTTCACCCGCATCGGCGAGATCACCGAGAGCAACGCGCTCCGGATGCACGCCACGATCGAGGGCGCGTTCCCGCCGATCCGCTACCTCAACGCCCGCAGCGTCGCCGTGTTCGACGCCGTCGCCGAGCTGCGTGCCGGCGGGGTCGAGGCCTACGCCACGGCCGACGCTGGCCCGAACGTCGTCGTGCTCACGAAGCCGCAGGACCGGTCGGCCGTCGCCGGGGCGCTCGCGTCGCTGGGTGACGTCATCGAGTCCGGCACCGGACCTGCCGCGCGGTTGCTCCGCTCCGAAGAGACCGGGAGCAATCCCGACCAGAAGGAGTCCGCGCAGTGATCGAGTTCCGTGCACACGGCAAGCTGTTCGTCGCCGGCGAGTACGCCGTCGTCGAGCCGGGCCAGCCGTCCGTCCTGATCGCCCTCGACCGCGCCATCACGGCGAAGGTGCGCGAGGGCCACGGCGCGGGCAGTGTGCACTCCGAGGAGTACGGGCACCTCCCGCTCACGTGGACCCGTGCCGAGGACGGCCTGGCGCTCGACCGCGAGCACCACCCCTACGACTACGTGATGGCCACGATCGACCTGGTCGAGAAGCTCCGCGCCGAGCGCGGCATCGCCCCGCGGTTCCACGACCTGCGCATCGAGAGCCAGCTCGACGACGCCAGCGGCCGGAAGTTCGGACTCGGGTCCTCGGCCGCGGTGACCGTCGCGACCGTCGGTGCCCTCGACCGCTTCTACGGCATCGGTCTGACCCAGCGCCAGCGCTTCCAGGTCGCCCTGCTCGCGACGATCCGGGTCAACCCCCGGGCCTCGGGCGGTGACCTCGCCGCGAGCACGTTCGGCGGGTGGCTGCGCTACAGCGCCCCGGACCGCGAGCGGCTCGCCGCCATGCTCGGGGACCACGCGGTGTCCGCGATCCTGGCCGACGCGGACGCGTGGCAGGGCTTCGACGTCCAGCGGCTCCCCGCCCCCGAGAACCTGCAGCTGCTCGTCGGCTGGACCGGCTCGCCCGCGTCCACCACGAAGCTCGTCGACGTGGTGCGTCGGCACCGCAACGGCGGGTACCAGGCGTTCCTCGACGAGAGCCGTAGCTGTGTCGACGACCTGACCACGGGCCTCCAGACCGGCGACGCCGAGCGCACGCTCGATGCCCTCAAGCGTGCGCGCGTGCTCATGCAGCGTCTCGGTGACTCGGTCGGGTCGCAGATCGAGACCGAGCGGCTCGCGACCCTGTGCGACGTCGTCGAGGCGGCTGGCGGGGCGGCGAAGCCGTCCGGTGCCGGCGGCGGCGACTGCGGCATCGCGCTCGTCCCGGCGGACACCGACCCCGCCGGCATCCACCGCGCCTGGGAGGCGCACGACATCAGACACCTCAGCGTCGCGGTGCGAGCACCAGAAGGAGCCCTCGATGAGTGACCTGCTCACACCGATCCCCACCAAGTGGGTCGGCCCGATCCGCGTCAGCGGCAACGCCGTGCAGGGGGAGCACGAGGTCCCCCTCGCCACCTACGAGTCGCCGCTCTGGCCGTCCGTCGGCCGCGGTGCCCGCATCTCGCGCATGGTCGAGGACGGCATCGTCGCGACCGTCGTCGACGAGCGGATGACCCGATCCGTCGTGGTCCGTGCCGACAGCGCCGCCGCCGCCCACGTCGCCGCCGGGCAGATCCTGGCACGCCAGGACGAGCTCGCCGCGATCGTCGCCGGCCAGAGCCGGTTCGCCAAGCTCATCGAGGTGCACCCGGAGATCGTCGGGGACCTGCTGTTCCTGCGCTTCGCGTTCACCACGGGCGACGCCTCCGGCCACAACATGGTCACCCAGGCCGCGGACAAGCTGCTGCCGGCGATCCTGGACTGGCAGCCGGGCCTGCGGTACGTGTCGGTGTCGGGCAACTTCTGCACCGACAAGAAGGCCACCGCGGTGAACGGCATCCGTGGCCGCGGCCGCAACACCATCGCCGAGATCGTGATCCCGGGCGAGGTCGTCGAGAAGCGCCTGCGGTCGAGCACCGCACGCATCGTCGAGCTCAACATCGCGAAGAACCTGATCGGGTCGACGATCGCCGGCGCCATCCGCTCGGCGAACGCGCACTACGCCAACATGCTGCTCGGCTTCTACCTGGCCACGGGCCAGGACGCCGCCAACATCGTCGAGGGCTCGCAGGGCATCACGAGCGCCGAGGACCGCGACGGCGACCTGTACTTCGCGACCTCGCTGCCGCACCTGATCGTCGGCACGGTCGGCAACGGCAAGGGCGGCGACCTGCCCGTCGTCGAGGACGCCCTGGTGCGCCTCGGCTGCCGCGACGACCGCGAGCCGGGGGCGAACGCCCGCCGCCTCGCCGGTCTCTGCGCCGCCACGGTGCTGTGCGGGGAGCTCTCGCTCCTCGCCGCGCAGACCAACCCGGGCGAGCTGATGGCCGCCCACGTCGCCATGGAACGCCGTGGCACGAAGCCCGCAGGCGGTGCAGCATGAGCGGCGTCGGCATCCACGACATCGCGATCGCGACCGGGCACCACGTGCTCGAGCTCGACGACCTGGCCGAGCGGCTCGGCGTCGACCCGGCCAAGTACCACGTCGGCATCGGGCAGGACGCGTTCAGCGTGCCCGCGCCCGACGAGGACATCGTCACGATGGGCGCCACCGCTGCGAAGGAACTCATCGACCGGCACGGCGTCGAGGGCATCCGGACGGTGCTGTTCGCCACCGAGTCCGGCGTCGACCAGTCCAAGGCCGCCGGCGTCTACGTGCACGGTCTGCTCGGGTTGCCGAAGGCCGTCCGCGTGGTCGAGCTGAAGCAGGCCTGCTACGGCGGGATGGCCGCGGTGCAGCTCGCGCTCGGCATCGTCGCCCGCGCCCCGCACGAGCGGGTGCTCGTCATCGCCGCCGACGTCGCGCGCTACGACGTCGACACCGCCGCCGAGCCGACCCAGGGTGCCGGTGCCGCCGCGATCCTGGTGTCCGCCGACCCCGACCTGATCGAGATCGAGCCGGCCGCCGGCGTCTACACCGCCGACGTCGACGACTTCTGGCGGCCGAACGACCGCTCCACCGCGCTGGTCGACGGACGGCTGTCCGTCAGCGCCTACGTCGACGCGTTCGTCGGCGCGTGGGACGACCTCGCCGAGCAGGGCGGGCCGGCGTACGAGGACATCGTGCGCTTCGTCCACCACCAGCCGTTCACGAAGATGGCGCTCAAGGCGCACCGGAAGCTCACGCAGCACGTGGGCGTGCCGTTCGACGAGTCGGAGCTGTTCGTCGGGTTCACGTACAACAAGCAGACCGGCAACACGTACACGGCGTCGCTCTGGATCGGGCTCGCCGCACTGCTCGACCTCGACGAGCACCTGGCGGGGGAGCGCATCGCCCTGTTCAGCTACGGCTCGGGCAGCGTCGGCGAGCTCATCACCGGTGTCGTCCGGCCCGACTACCGCGAGCACCGCCGGGTCGGTCGGGTGCGCGCGCTGCTCGGCGCACGCGTCCCGCTGACGGTCGACGCGTACCGCGAGCTGCACGCAGCCGGCGCCGCCACCAGCGAGGACGTCGAGCGTCCGCGCGTCACGACCGCGCCGTTCCGGTTCGAGGGTGTGCGCGGTGGCGCGCGCCACTACGAGGCGACGACGCAGCAGGCGTAGCCGGCGTCGCCGGCGTCGCCGGGCTGCTCCCGCCCCGCGGACCCGGCGCACGTGCCGGCACCTGTCGCTTCCGCGGACCGGACTGGAGGCCCGTG
>NZ_MJGM01000013.1:85130-86614 GCF_001864905.1 Curtobacterium sp. MCBA15_007 | reverse complement strand
GGTCGGTCTCGGTCGCGATGACGTCCGCGATGTCGCCGGTGCCGTCGGGTGAGTTGTCGTCGACGACGAGCACGTGCACCGTGTCGTCCGTCGCGGCCAGCGTGCGTTCGACGATGGGCCGGACGTTCTCGGCTTCGTCGTAGGTCGGGATGATGACCAGGGTCTCGCTCATGGTGCTCCTCGTGCTCCACCCGAATGTACCGAACGGCGGCTGCGGTCCTCCGAAGAGCGCGCTGCGAACCTGATCAGCGAGACCGGTCCTCGTCTGGGTGACGGCGGGGTGCACCCGCACCGGGACGGACGGGAGGCCCGGTGCCAGCTGGCACCGGGCCTCCCGTCCGTCGGTCGGTCGCGTCTACGCGGGGCGCGACGACGGGGACACGTTCTTGGACGCGTCGCGCTCCGGGATGTCGCCGAGTGCCTCGTCGATCGCCGCGAGGGCGTCCGTGTCGAGCTTGACGCCGGCGGCCTTGACGTTGTCGGTGACCTGCTGCGGACGCGAGGCGCCGACGATCGCCGAGGCGACGTTCTCGTTCTGCAGGGTCCACGCGATCGCGAGCTGCGCGAGCGTGAGGCCGGCCTGGTCCGCGACGGGCTGCAGGCGCTGCACGGCTTCGAGGACCTCGTCGCGCATGAACCGCTTGATCATGTCGGCGCCGCCCTTCTCGTCCGTGGCCCGCGAGCCCTCGGGCAGGGGCTGACCGGGCTTGTACTTGCCGGTCAGGACGCCCTGCGCGATGGGCGACCAGACGATCTGCGACAGGCCGAGCTGCTTCGAGGCCGGGACGACCTCACCCTCGATGACCCGCCACAGCATCGAGTACTGCGGCTGGTTCGAGATGAGCTGGAAGCCGAGCTCCTTGGCGAGTGCGGCGCCGGCGCGGATCTGCTCGGCGGTCCACTCGCTGACGCCGATGTAGAGCGCCTTGCCCTGACGGACGACGTCGGCGAAGGCCTGCATCGTCTCCTCGAGGGGGGTCTCGTAGTCGTAGCGGTGCGCCTGGTAGAGGTCGACGTAGTCGGTCTGCAGCCGCTCGAGCGAGCCGTCGATCGACTCCATGATGTGCTTGCGGCTGAGGCCGACGTCGTTGTGCCCCTTCGGGCCCGTCGGCCAGTAGACCTTCGTGAAGACCTCGAGGGACTGGCGCCGCTCGCCCTTGAGCGCCTCGCCGAGGACGGTCTCGGCGGCGGTGTTGGCGTACGTGTCCGCAGTGTCGAACGTGGTGATGCCGGCGTCGAGCGCTGCCCGAACGCACTGGGTGGCGACGTCGTTCTCGACCTGCGAGCCGTGCGTCAGCCAGTTGCCGTAGGTGATCTCGGAGATCTTGAGTCCGGAGTTGCCCAGGTACCTGAATTCCATGGTCCCGACGCTACTGGAGTGAGCGCGCACGTGAGGGGTCCCGCGAGTGCCTGTCGGGCGCGGGTGGGGCGGGGGTGCGGGTGCGGGTGCGGGTGCGGCGCGGCGGCGCGGCCGGGCGGCGCGG